>JAGRDI010000174.1 GCA_020432765.1 Anaerolineales bacterium
CAGAGGCAATCCCTTCGCGAAGTTCGAACTCGCGGCGCAGATAGGGGGCAGGGTTTGACTTTGTGGCATCTTCATCCCAGGCAGGCGTAATAAATTGGGCTTGCCAATCTGCCGATTGCAGCAAGCCCGCTTCCACAGACATCATTTCGCTCCAATCGGATAATACGCCATCTGTGCCCCAAATACGTACTCGGGCTGACAAGCGCTGGCGAGATGACAGTGGCGCAAAAGGCCAGGAAATCAAGACTGACTGATCAGACTCAATTTGCCCAGTCTGGTCTATCAACTGACCATTTGCACCATAGATCTCAATTTCATAACCCTTTTGATACCAGTTTTGGCTGTCCGTTTCCACAGCCCAAGAGAGACGCGGGCGAGATGTACCTATGCCAAGGGATGTGTGAAGATGCTCAACATGAAGTGTTACAGAAGTTATTTGTGTCATTGTATTGTTTCCCGAACGGCCGTTTGTTATCATTGAATGAGTCGAGACATGGCCCCTCAATCCCCGTAAGATTAACTCAGTAAAGAACTATTCCCACCTATAGAGCAATAACAGTACAGGGAGGTTACCCTTTCACCGCACCAGTGGTCATGCCAGAAACAATCTGCTTCTGGAAGAACATAAAAACGATTAGTGGCGGGATGGTAATAAGAACCACATCCGCAAACACCATGTTCCACTGCGAATTGTATTGGCTCATAAAACTAAAAAGGGTCATTTGAGCGGTAACGTTTTTAGTTCCCGGCAGGAAATATAGTGGATTGGAAAAGTCATTGTAAATGGCAACTGAAGAAGTCACGATAATCGTTATTATCGCTGGCTTGAGCAGTGGCAGGATGATCATAAAAAACATACGCAGTGGCGTAGCGCCATCCATAATGGCAGCTTCATCAATTTCCCGGGGAATGCTCCCGATGAAGGCTCTTAAGATAATCGTAGCAAAAGGTAAGGCTAAGGCAACTTCAATGAAGATGAGGCTAAGAAGTGTCTTGTAGATACCAAGTGTTTGCATCCAGAAAACAGTAGGCACCACGGCCGGTGGCAAAACGAGGCCAGCAAACATCATTGCATTGACCAGATTGGCTATTCTATCATTGCGCCGCTGCATGACATACGCGACGAGAGCCGCAAAGATAACAATCAATGTGACTGAAGCGACTGTCAGGATAGCGCTGTTTTGAAGCGCCCGAAGCATAATGTAATTATTAGACTCAATGACAGCAACCAGGTTATCAAATAACAAAAATTCACTAGGCCAGGTAAATTCAAAGAGCCCTGCTTCCTGTTGTGGCTTTGACGCAATCGACAAGATAAAGGCGAATGGCACAATAAATATGATGCCAATAACAACCAACAAAATGGCATCGGCCCAATAGTCTTTAAAGGGATTTCCTGTTTTTTTCATAGTTCAATCTCCCGCCGGTTGAAAAAGCGCATAAGAGGGTAGGCAATTATTGTAACGAGTAAGAACATGACCACATTCCCAGCAGTAGATAATCCATAGAAACCAGCCTGATATTGTTTGAAAATGACGGATGTTAATACGTCAGAAGCGAACCCGGGTCCCCCACCTGTCATGGCCCATATCAGGTCAAAGGTGCGTAAGCCTCCGATAAATGAAAGCAAGATAACTGTGAAAGTGGCATTGCGGCTTAAGGGCAGGATAACATGGCGGAACTTGACCCATGTCCCCCCTTCAAGGCGAGCCGCATCGAAATATTCAATCGGGATGGATAGGATGCCTGCCATAAAAAGCACCATAGCAATGCCAATCCCTTTCCAAATGTCCACAAAGATCACCGAATACAAAGCAACTTCTGGATCACCGAGCCAATCAGGCCCGGACACCCCCAATCTACCAAGGGCGACATTGATTAACCCGGTGGATGGCTGCATCAAAGCAAAAAAAGTAATGCCCACAGCAACTGTGCTTACAAGAACAGGAAAGTATATAGCACTGCGGAACAAGCCTGAAAATTTGATCCTGGATGTTAGCAGTGTGGCCAAAGGCAACCCGATAATCACCTTAAAGCCGCTGGTAAGAACGGCATAAATGATCGTATTGCGAAGAGCGAGCTTAAGTTGGGGATCTTCCAGAAAAGTTTTGTAATTATCCAGCCCGATAAAGGTCGCATCAAATAATGTCCAACGCGTTAAACTGTAGTAAAAAGACATAGCTGTCGGTATCAAAAAGAAGATGACAAACAAAAGTCCGGCTGGAAGATAAAAAGCATATGGATAATAACGCAAAATACTTTTCGCTTGAAGTTGGTTTTCCATATAACCTCACAGGCAAAACAAGTCGAGGGCTGGATGTTACTAGAATCTCCAACCCTCGACTGTCAAATCGTTAGACTAATTGTCCCAACCAGGTAAACCTAGCTGCTGTGCTTGCTTCACTACATCATCATCATAAGCAGCAGCACCTTCTTCGGCGGTCATTTGACCTGTACCAACAGCTACGCAAATCTGTTCAAGGCCAGGTCCTTTGACAGGAGAAAGGAACTCAAGTGCCGGATAAGCATTGCCAGCCTCAATATAGCTATTTAGATCATTTACGAAGGGGGCAACATCATCAGGAAGAGTGGCCCCTTTAATAAGATACGGTCCTGATGGTAAAACTTCAGCATTGATTGCATCCACACCAGCCGTCGAAGCGACAAAAGCAAAGAAATCCTTCACTACATCAGTGTGTTCAGTGGTCTTGGGTGCATAGAATGCAAGCGGCATCCAAATGGTGGTGCCAGGAGTAGTTCCTTCGGGTCCAGGCAAACCGAAATACCCGAGATCAACAACTTTGTCTGGATAGTTGGCTGCAATACCTGGCATGACAAAGGTTCCCATGGCCCAATGGGCAACTTCACCATTGGCAATCAGTTCCTGTCCCTGTGAAAACAGCGTTGTTGCAAAATCCTCCTGATACCATCCTTTTTCAAAACCTTCCTGGAGATAGGAAAATCCTGCCATCGTTTCAGGCGAATCTGCATACTTGGCTTTGTTGTTTGTATAATCTTCTGCAAAATTCGGGTAGGCTTGAGCCACATTATACATGTCGGCAAGTACAAACAGCTGAGCAGTCCATGTGTCACCGAATGTCTGAAGCACCGGTGCATATCCGGCATCTTTAATCGCTTCATTGTTGGCTTCGAATTCTTCCCAGGTGGTAGGAATGCTCAATCCAAGCTCCTCGTAAATTGGCTTGCTATACAAAATTCCGCCACCACTTGCAAAGCCGACCGGCACCCCGAAAATACCGTCATTCTGTGAAACAGTTGGTTTAAATGAATCATCAATGTTGTCCATGAACGGTTCATTTGAAAGATCTACAAGTGTTTCAGATGGGTTGAGCGCTTGAAGTAAGGCTCCGGAATTGTAGTAGAAAATATCGTTCATTTCGCCTGTGGCAAGACGTGTTTTAACGAGATTGTCAACTTCAGAACCACCACTGGCAGCCACTTCGATGTCGAAAGTTACGTTGGGGTGTAGGGCTGTGTATGCATTGGTGAGCGCCTGAACCATCAACATATCATTTTCATTAGCAGGCCCAAGCATGCTAATTGTGACCGGTTCGGGCGCTTCCTCTGCTGGAGGTGCTTCTTCTTGCGCTGCCGGAGCTTCTTCAGCCATCGATTCTTCCTCTGTAACAGGGGCTTCGGTAGCTGCTGGGGAGCAGGCTGCTAACAAAATCAAAATAGACAGGATGCTCAATATGATCTGTAGAAATTTACGTGTTTTCATAATCTCCTCCGAGAAATTTTGTGGGTTAATATTAAAAATGGGCTAGAATGGAGGGGTGGTTCATATCTTCTAAACCATAGGCATTGCCTCCTTTCGAAATTGAGTCTGAGTTCCTGTGGCCAACAAGTTCAGCTCTAGAAAAGGTCTCGGTCTGGTTTGAAAACCAGATTGTTAGAGTGGGTAGTGGGTATGGACCATTTTTTATTTTTGGGTCATTCCAACTTACCCTTAATCACTAATAAAGTTCTGCAATTCATAAGCCAAACAAGGTTTGGTTATGGTCGCTTAAAAAGGTGCCTGCCCGGTTGATTCACGAACAATAAGTTTTGTGGGTATGTGGGTAATTTGACGAGGCAGGTCAGGGGTTTGTATCCTCGCAATCAACATTTCAAAGGCTTTTTGTCCTGCTGTGTATGCATCCTTTGTCACTGTTGTCAGACGCGGCATTAGATAATTTGCCATTGGGATATCATCATAACCGATAACAGAGAGATCATCTGGCACGCGTATGCCCAGGTCGCCTGCTGCTCGCATGACACCTATCGCGAGCAAATCATTGATGGCGATGATAGCAGTCGGTCGAGCGTCAAGTGTGAGTAATTTAAGAGTCCCTTGATAACCATCCTCGATTGAGGGGCCACATTCAATAATTAGACCTGGGTCTACTTCAATGCCGGCAGCGTTCAGGCTTTCCTGGTATGGCTCTAAACGGTCTAAGCCAAGGTCATGTCCTCCTACTCCATAAACCAATCCTATACGGCGATGTCCCAACGATATTAAATATGAAACCACTTCTCTTGTTGCATCGCTGTAGTCGGCTGAAATTGTGTCAACGTTATTGATTTCACTGAATTCTACAATTGGGAGGCCGCGCTTATGGATGCGAGAAAGAATTTCCTGTGCTTCTTTGGAGTTTAAGATAAAGTGACTTGCGAGAATAAGCCCATCGAACCGACGTCTAACCAAATCTTTAAATATATCCACTGCATATTCATCACTGATTAAGGTAGTACTTGAAAGAAGGAAGTGATAATCGGCCGCACGAGCCGCTTCTTCTACACCTGTTGCAAATTCGGAAAAATGGGGATTTCTCAGATCGGGGATTATCAGTGCGACTGTATTTGTTTTGCCTGAGCTTAGCGCTTGGGCGCGAGCATCCGGTTCGTATCCCAGTTTATCAATCGCGTCTAATACTCGCTTCCGGGTCTCGTTTGAAATCGGAATCTTGCCATCGGTTAAGCCATTAATGACATATGAGACCGTGGCTCTTGATACACCTGCGTGTCGGGCAACGTCAGTTTGAGTGGGTTGGTTCATGTTTATAAGTTGTGAATAAGATAATATACTTACGCGGGTCACCTTATGCGGGTAAGTAATGATTTTCATTATACTTAGAATTATGCAAGAGTCAAGAACGGGTAATTGCGTAATATAGTAAAAAATTCACATCTCTCGAGTAAACTACGATAGAAATCAGACGGGATTCCTGATCTGCGAATAACGATTTTCTCGAGTGGTGTGAATAAAAGAGCATATTGTATATTTATCTCAAACAGAAGGAAAAATCATCCGTCGTAAGGTGCTTGACGGTATCATCAATGATTATCAGCGGCTGCCCCAAACTACACTTAGTAACTGTCCATAAATAAGTTCGTAGTGGCGGCTTTAGCCGTCCAGACCGCTAAAGCGGTTACTACAAGCCAAAACGGGAAGTTATTTTTAGATGATTACTTATTTGAGTCGATCAATTCTCAAATTCTTTCAAACTGTTGCCAGACCAACAGCATTCGAGTCGAAAGTATCGCCAGCGAAGTGGGAATGAGTGTCTCTGGATTTCATCATC
>JAGRDI010000175.1:0-1816 GCA_020432765.1 Anaerolineales bacterium
AATGTGGCTGAGTTAGATGAAAATGCGGGCGAATATAAACTCAATATCATCAAACAAGGCGGTCCCTGGCAGACGTTTGATCCCGATACGAGCCGTATCTGGTGGCAGGAAGTGGGCGTGCATCAAAATCTAACCCATGCTGTCCATCCCGACCCGCTCAGCGGTGCCCATTGTTGGCTGCAAAAAGCGCTCAATGTACGCAAAGCAGGCCCTGGCGAGAAGTTTGGTGATGTATGGGTAGACACGAAAAAATCGATGACCGTGTATCGTGAATGGGTGGCGAAAACGCGCAGTGCGGTTGATTTTAGTCCGGATGGGTTGCGACGGCCGTTTTGGCTCAAACGACCGTTAAAACCGGTAAAAGAAGCTTATAGTTTGCCCAAAGAACCATTTGGAAGGTAATCGAATCTGCTACGAATCGCACAAATTTCACAGATTTAATACAGGACTCTGGCGTTTTTCGTTCTACCAGAGAGATTTGTCAACTTTTGTTAGTCGAAATCACATCTGCTTCCAGAGAGAAAAGTTGACAAATCTACTTTTTGCCAGAGTCCAGTTAACAGTTGGTTTGTGTAATCCGTTGTGTTTTCTTTGAGTATTCGTTTGGAGGAAAAATTATGTGGTTTGAAACAATTATTCGTGAAGAAACGGGCTGCGCTGCTTATATGATTGGCTGCCAGCGTACTGGTAATTGCGCGGTTTTTGATCCTTTGTGGGATATACGGCCGTATTTGGAAATGGCCACGAAAAAAGGCTCCAAAATTCGTTATGTGATCGACTCGCACAGCCATGCCGATCATGTCTCCGGTGCGCGTTTACTGGCAGAAGCAACCGGCGGTGAACTAATTTTGCCCGAACTCGCAGAAATCAATTACCCAGCAAGCCGCGTCAAACATGGTGATTTGATTGAAATGGGTGGTGTGGGCATGGAAGTCGTCCACATGCCCGGCCATCGCCCCGAACAAATCAACTTGCTGGTCTATGATTACCCACGTGGCGCTGAACCCTGGTTTATTCTAACAGCCGATTTTGTTATGGTCGGTGACGTGTCGCGACCCGACCTGGCACAAACAGGTGATGAAGGTGCACCGGTACTATTTGATGTGTCAATCCCCCGCTTTTTGAATTTGCCTGATCATGTGGAGGTATATCCCGGCCATCTTGCCGGGTCGACCTGAGGACGTGTCACCAGTGGCAAGGTTGCCACGACAGTTGGGTATGAAAGACTCTATAATGAAGCACTGCGTATCAAGAATCGCGCCATTTTCACTGCTTACATGCAAGATGATCAACCACTCAAACCGGCCAATATTTTGAATATTGTCGCAACGAATCAGGGATTACGGCCGTTAACCGCCCAAATTCCGCAAGCCAAGCCGCTCACAACACAAAAACTCAAAGATTTAAAAGCTGCTGGTCATGCCATCGTAGATACGCGTTCAACAGCTGAGTTTGGTGCGGGTCATATTGCCGGTGCCTACAACGTACAATTGTCAAGCTCCGAATTTGAACAGCGCGTCGGTTGGGTTGTGCCTGATGACACGCCGATCATTTTGGTCACCGGCAGCAGTGATGATGCACAGCGTGCGATCTACAAGATGGCTTTTATTGCATTGGACACGGCCGTTACCGGCTATTTGGATGGTGGCATGGGCACATGGATTGAAGCTGGCGAACCCTTAATCACCATCCCGCAAATTGATGTGCATACGCTCAAACACAACTTGTCCAAACATGGCTGGCACGTTTTAGACACACGCGATCAAGATGAATGGAATGAAGGCCATATTGCCCATGCCCATTTTATGCCCTATAC
>JAGRDI010000175.1:1874-11106 GCA_020432765.1 Anaerolineales bacterium
CAAAAAATCGCAGTGGTTTGTGCCAGTGGCAAACGCTCATCAACGGCCGTTAGTATGCTTTTACAACACGGATATCAGCGTCTCTATAATGTGACGGGCGGCATGGAAGCGTGGCAAAAAGCGGGTCTGCCGATGGTTGATGCGGATGGTGTCGCTTGCAACTTTTAAATATACTATATTAAAAAGTGCCAAGGACATTTTTCAATAGGAGAAACTATGCTATATCGTTGCTACAACTGTAACATCTATTCATTTGAACTAACCTGCCCAAGGTGTAGAGATAGTGGTGTTAAAAATTTGTACGTTCCTTTAGATCCAAAATATCTCCCTGAATTTCAATATCAGTCTAAAGGTTTCGTACAAGATATGTTTTTAGGGGGAGCAGAAAAAAGCAAACTTAAAAGAAAATTACAAAGTGTCCTCACCAAATATGATCAATTTAAGTATCCATACTTTGTAAATTATCTTCATATTGCTAGGGGATCAATCTTTTTATCTGATGACAATAAGCCAGAAGCAGTCCATTCAGATTCAAATTTAAAATTGTTTCAATTAGTACTAACTCGACTTGGATTTACGGAGCTTATGGAATTCAATCAGTTGACACTCAAATTAGTATATTCCACAGAACTAAATTTTGACTATTCTAACTTTATAACCCAAATAAAGAATCATATAAAAAGTACCATTGATTCAACACTCTTTTCCTGGATTTCTGAAGTAGGGTCAAGATACCGTAAAGAATTACCTTTATTTGTTTATTATTTGTGGGATAGTCAAACATTTGTAAATGACATTAAATTTATTCCAACTGGCAATTTACCACTTGTACGCACTAAAACAATGCAAAAGATTCAAGCATATAGCGAAAAAGTTTATTTAGATATACTTGTAACTCGTTTCCGCAAAACGCTTGAGAATTTCGACCCACAACAATATCTCAATATTTACAAGATCGATTCAATGGATGGATATCAGTTTGAATCATTCCTTGTTCAACTCTTTACTTATCTGGGATACGATGTTGAAGAAACAAAAAAGGCTGGCGATCAGGGGGCCGACTTATTTGTTTCAAAATTCGGAACAAAGACAGTTATCCAAGCAAAAAACTATAAGGATAATGTCGGTAACGCAGCTATTCAGCAAGCTTTATCGGCAAAAGCATTTTATGACTGTAACGAAGCGATGGTAGTTACCAATAGTTATTTTACTCACTCGGCTATAGAGCTCGCGAATAAAACAAGTGTCAAACTCGTGGATCGCAGCGAATTGGAAAAATATATTGATGAATATAACCAATTAATTATTGAAGCAATGAATGAATCAGAAAACGATTCACCAAATCCAGTTAAACAAACAAATCGAATTTAAGTTAAATGTCTAACTTAAGCACTAGGCAAGTGGTAGTTGCACGTCAGAATGGGTACAAGCTGTTGAGTCGGTTGTTTTTGGAAGGCTTAACGGCCGAATTAATTCCATACAGCGTTCAACTAGAGGAATTAACGGCCGTTATCCCCACCCCCTTCAACGTTGACGAAAGCGCCGCCAGCTTCCAAAACATTTTTGGCTTCAATGTTTTCCCTTTCGCCAGCATCTTTCTGGATGCTTCTGGTTTGCTGGGTGGCACAACCACCGCAGCCGTCAGCCAGCATTATCAACAAGGCGGCTTCAGCGTTCAATCAGATGCCGATCATATCGGGCATGAGTTAAATTTTCTTGCGTATTTATGTCAAATTGAATATGCTGCGCTGGCAGATGGTACAACCGCCGTATTATCACAAATCCACCATATCCAAAACAACTTTATCCAACAACACTTTCTGCGCTGGCTGCCAGTATTTACCCTCGCGGTTCAACGCAGTGATGATTTATTTTTTGCTGCTGTGGTAGATTTAACGCTGAGTTTAGTGGTAGATCATGGTGAAACGGTGCAGGAATTGGTTATTGGTGAGAATGAAACGGCCGTACCCAATCCGCAAGCTGCCATCTGCAAAAATATCCTTGAAAACGACAAAACCAGCCTCAAAGAAATCGCCAGGTATCTAACCACACCAGCACACAGCGGTATCTACCTAAGTCGCGACACAATTTCTGCGCTGGCACGCAAACTATCTTTACCGCGTGGGTTTGGCAGTCGCCAACAAATGCTGTTAAATTTAATACGTGCCGCTGCAGAATATGACTTGCTGCCGCAGCTAATGATTGTTTTGGAAACAGAAACGGCCGTCTGGCAAACCGCCTATCTCAATCAACAAATCGCGCTGCCACCTCTTGGCCAACACCTCAAACCCTGGCTCACATGCATACAAAATACGACCGAAATTTTAGGCTCAATCAAGATACAAACGGAGAAATTGACAATTGTCAATTAATCAGCGCATCGCTTGCTTTAAGGCTTCAACGGCCGTTTCCTCAATCCCACGAATCTCCAAGACCTGCCCAGCAATTTGCTCACGCAAAGCCGTCACACCTGCGGAATCCAGCGGGAAATCATCCGCCATCGCAGCACGAATTTGGGCTAAACGGCCGTTAATACCTTGAATCTCAACCAAAGCCCCACCACCCTGCGTGAGAAACAGCTTATGTTTCTGATCTAATAACTGCCGCGCCTCGGCAAAAGGAGCGATAGTGTCGGGCAGCAAGGTTTCGCCAAGTTTTGCCCAAGCATTTGCTGCTAGTTTGAATTGATCGGAGGCCGTGTTCAACTCAGAGCGGTTTAGAATAAGTGCGGCCTCATTTAGGAAATCTGCATAGCGTTTACGTTCGGCATCTTTTTGGACACCCTGACCAAAAAGCAAAGCAAAAGAATAGGCAGAGGTCAAGCCAGCATACATGGGAATACCAGCCGGAAACACTTTCTGCCAGCTATTTTTTTGATTGGGCCTAGTTAGCAAATTAGCCCAATGTTGATAAGCAGCCAGGCCAAAGTTGTTTTTAGAGCCTTTGGGTGGTTTTTCTGTGTAGAGGTTGATTGTGTCCCAAATGCCAGCAGATACGGCCGCTGCCAGTTTAGCTGGATTTGGCGCTTCCAGCGTCATCACACGAAACTTATCTTTTTTGACACGCGCCCGTGCACGATGCAAATCTTCTGTCGTAACAGCAAGCGTCACGGCCGCACGGTCAGCAATATCTACCCTGCCATTTTCTACGTTATAACCATAAACCAGGATGGGAAACATGCCCCACATACCAGCATCAAAATCCAAACCATTGTATGGCAATTCCCACATATCAGCCCATACAACAGCCGGTACACCGCTAGTCAAAATATCAACAAGGTTGGCAACAGCTTTTTCTGGCTTGCTCGTTTGTAGGCGGTTTTGCACAACGCCCAAACGACCCAACATCGTATCCAGCGGATCAAATGTATTGCGGGTAAGGATATTGCACTGCGGATCATAGCCTGTGTAGGCAAAAGAAAAATAGCCCATTACCACCCCGCCGCTGACTCCCATAAACAGCGCTTCGCTGTATGGCTTGCCTGTGTGCGGTGCAGTGAATCCCCGATAGGAAAAATAGTTATGGAGCACCCCAGTTTCCCAATGGCGACCTCCAAACTGTTGATAATCATTTAATTTTGGCATAATCGATCTCTCCTTAGCGAAATACAGTTGTAAGCACTCAATTAATCAACATTCGAGCCTATCAGCCTATGGAAAGGCTGATAGACTGACTACCCGGCCTGCTAAATGCTTAGTAACTGTCCATAAATAAGTTCGTAGTGGCGGCTTTAGCCGTCCAGACCGCTAAAGCGGTTACTACAAGCCAAAACGGGAAGTTATTTTTAGATGATTACTTAGATACAGTTTAGCAAAAGAAACGGCCGTTTTGGAAAAGGAGAGACATACTATGCAAAAACAGTCAGCATGTTCATCACTGGATCAAATCAAGCAGAACATCTAATTCAAGCTCTTTAAGACATGTGTCACTGGGCACGGCCGTTTCTGGATCCCACTTCATCAACTCATAGTAACGACGCTTCGCCCAGGCAAACGCCTCTTCGCTAATCTCAACATCAGCCAACGGTCCACTCTTGAATGCCTTCATCACACGTTTGGGGAGCTTGTCATCATCAGGCGTAAAACCCTCACGCAGATTAAATAGCCGCGCAAGCGTCTGGGCTCTTGCACCAACGTCCAGAATAGCTTGCAGTGTATACTCGATCCCCGTAACGCCAGACAAAGCCTGGGCAAGATGTTCATAACTATACGGATAAAAATGACAGGTGACCGCACAATCCTGAAAATGTTGCCAATTTAACTCATTGTGAAAAATCTGCATTTTGTCTTCATTTAATACCGTATTTGAAACAGGGCCAACCTTCTCTTTTAATACTAAATTTACCCGCTTTAGACTTTCACCCTGGCCGGTATAAGAAGTATCATGAATGTTCATCATATGGTCTGCGCCAACGGGAGCAACCGCATAGCCCACACCCATTGCATGTTTCAACCGCGGCTCGTGCATAGGCAGTTCCTGGCCCTTAACCGTCATATTAAATGGTTCTGATTGCGGACCAAAGCGCCTGCTCATACGGGCGACACCATCAGCCAGAATATCGCCAAAACCTTGACGGTTGGCAATCATCTCCACAGAGCGTACCAGCAGATCAGCATCGCCCCAACGATATGCCAATCCGCCTGTATCTTCCGTGGAGATAATCTCATTTTCAAAACAGTCCATCGCAAAAGCAATGCTGGCACCGGTAGAAATAGCATCCAAACCATAGGCATTAGCCAGTTCGTTGGCTTTTAGCACAGCTAGATTGTCTTCAACCCCGCAGGAGGGACCAAAGGCCGCCATGGCCTCATATTCCGCACCGCCATAGTCAGGATCAAGTTTTTGGTAAGGGTTATCCGATTCGTTTTCAAAGACCTGCTTGCATGTGATAGGGCACGCCTGGCAAGTATCACGCTCTTTAAGAAACATCTCGTAGTTACGTTCGCCACTGAGCAGCTCCGGTTTTTCAAAGAGCGGTTCACCAAAGTTGTTGGTTGGTAAGCCACCAACATAAGACAAAGACATCAATCCATCCTGAGTACCACGCCCAATGCCCGCAGTTGCCCAAGCAGCCAGTTCTTTATAATTTTTTCCCAGCCATTTTGCCACATTGTTTACTTCATTACGCACCGCTACTGGCACTTTAGTTGTACCGCGAACGGCTACCGCTTTGAGGTTTTTTGAACCCATCAAAGCACCTAAGCCATTGCGACCCGCCGCCCGATTAATATCATGCATAACGGCCGAATAGAGTACGCCGTTTTCTCCCGCTGGACCAATTTGAGCCACCCGCACCCGACTGTCACCCAGCTCTGCTTGAATGGCTTTCTGTGCTGGTGAGGTTTTCAAGCCCCACAAATGCTCAGCTGAACGCAGCTCAATTTGAGCATTGTTTATCCACAAATAGCGTGGGGTGGGAGCTTTACCCGTGATAACAAGCGCGTCGAAGCCAGTTCGCTTAAATTCGTGACCCCACCAACCGCCCGCTTCTGAACTGGCAATTGCGCCTGTTAATGGTGATTTACCGCCAACGCCATGTCTACCTGAACCGGGCAAGTTTGTGCCTTGTAAGATTCCAGGTGCGAAAATGAGCAGGTTTTCTGGACTAAGGGGATGTGTGTTTGGAGGCAGGTCGCGCAACAAAAAATAGGCCACCATTGCCCGCCCACCAACCAATAAGCGATAAAAGTCAGCCTCAGGTTGCTCGATACGCGTTTCACCTGAAGTTAAATTGACATGTAAAATTTTTCCATGCGTACCACCAATCATATTGTCGCTCCTTTATCATATAGGTTTTTGCCGATTATAATTCGGTAAATGGAATTCGGCAGCGGAAAGAAAAAGGTCTAAAGGCGGATTTCAGAGACATTTTATTAAATTATACACCTACATTCTTGTAAACAGATGCGATATAGCAAGAGTTTGTTAATTTGCGTTACGGCCGTAACGCAAACTCCAATAAACAACTACAACAGCTACTGCTATCCCAGCAAATATCCATAATAACCAGTTATTATTCTCCTCAGGTAATGGGTCCGGCGTGGGTTCAGGGTTTGGGATGAAGGTTGACATTTCAGTTTCTTCCGATGGCACCAAATTTGCTAAATCAAAGACGGCCAATGGCAAGTCATGGTCTGTTGAACGGAAAGCCAATCCCTCAGGACTTGTGTCTTGGCCAAAACTATCGGGATAGTCGGCATTGACATGTTGGATAGTAACGGCCGTTACGGCATCAACCAACGCCGGTGAGACCAAAATGCCATCAATCAACTGTGATGCACCGCCAAACACAAAACTGTAGCGTTCATCGTCAGGCACTGATTGCAAAATATTGGTTAACTGCCCCTCCTCGGTCATCTTCAACATCGGGTTTGCCAGATCATAATCGTTAAAATCACCCAACACGATAATACGTGCCGCCCCATCTTCTGCCAGCAACTCAGCAACCAGCTCATTGATATGCAACGCCTGCAAGACACGGCGCGGCGCGGTGGCAAGTTCACCACCCCGTTTTGATTTAAAATGATTCACAATCACGGTGTACGGCTCACCATCAACCGTCAGATCAACTTGCAGCGGCGGACGTGAAAAGAGCGGGTCTTCAGTGACAGCACAATCAATATTGGGATCCGTGATGTCTGTTTGCACACCAGTACACGTTTGGCGTAATTGTGCATTTTCCACCGTCACCTTGTTGGGATCACTCATCAAAGCAACATCAATACCACGAATATCAGCACTTTCAAGATGGGTCACAGCATAAGTAAAACCACAATATTCGGCCGTAACATCTGCCAATTCGGTTAACAAACCTGCCTTTTCGACCTCCTGGAGCGCTAATAACGTCGGACAGCCCAGCACTTCACCAATCGCATAAGCCATTTTTTGTTGTTTGATGGCTATCTCATCTGCCGTGGGTTTGGGTTCAGCATCATCACCGGTGTCATCGAAAACGTCAAAATAGTTCTCCACATTAAACGTAGCGATGCTAAATTGACCTTCTGCAGCAACAGGGGGTGCGGGAATGGTAGGAAGAGGAGCAAAATCCAGCGTTAAATCCGCAACTTCCTGCTGCACAATCTTAAACTGGTCAAAATTATAGGTGAGTGGTCCGGTCAAACCTGCAACTGTATCCCCATATTTCACATCGGGGAATGCACCGCAATCAACATCGGTTACATGCAAAACTGGCAGTATTTGACCGATCGGATCGTCCAAATGATGTCTGAACACCCGTACAATACCATCTGGTTCTGCAACGACAGAAAATCCACAGCCTGAAAAGGTTGGCCCAACGACTTGGGCTGTACCTGTTAATGTGACCAACATGCTCTCATACGGCTCAAAATAAGCAGCCATTTCATCATTAGCAGCCGGCGGATCGACAGAAATAGGCATTGGCAAAGGCACGCCACTGGCCTCAATTTCCAGCGACAAATTATTGTCGTCGAGTTCGGTCAGGCCATAAAATTCGGTCACAATGCCTTCGACAAGTAGTTGATCGCCTATTTTTACAGACGGCCGTTCCTGACCCACAAATATCGCGATCCCATCAGACGTTGCTGGATCCCCATCCTCCTGACCTACCAAATCCTGCACAAATATAGTGTAATAAGTGATGCCAGATGTGTTTATATCGGCATAAGTGCCGGTAACAACCCCACGAAATTTGACTCTTTCGTTGACTTTTGCAGCCACATCGTCTGTGCCTTGAATGACGCCAATCGGCGGCAGCGTTTCGATTTCGTCAATGGGTTCAGGGATTTGACACACACCCTCAAAACTGATTTTACCCGGGGTTGGGAATTCTTGCGTTTGCCAATCAGCAGCCGAATCTGTATCGCAATCGGCGGGCACACGCTCAATACTTTGGCCTTTAAATACTGCACCAATTGAGGGATCAAAATAGGTTAAACTTTCGCCATAATTAACCGCATCAACAATTTTATTTTGCGCATCTAACAGCAGCAACTCATCACCACCATTAGCCAGGCCAAAGTTTTTACCACTCCAAATAGGAAAGCCGCGCATGTCGGCAACGGCCGTATCTGTCGCCAAAATCTCGTAATCAGCGGTCAAACCAGTCAAATTGCGCAATCCAGCAGCAGATTGGGCGATCAAAATAACCTCACCAGGCGCAATCGAGGCTCCTTCTGGAAAACGCAGCATGCCTTCTTTCTCGCCAGCCGTTTCTTCATCCCCAATTTTATAATCGCTCAGATCAATTGACGCAGCACCCAGATTAGCCAGTTCTATCCATTCTTCGTTTTCATCCGCACCGGGCGTATCGTAAAATATTTCAGTAATTAGCAGAACGGCCGTTTGGTCGCTATCTTGTGCCTGAACGCCAGCAATCTTCAAAATCGCAAGTAGAGCCAATCCCCAAAATAAACATGCACGCCAAGTTTTCATCTTGAATTCCTTATTGGTCACTCCATAAACGCAAATTTATGTTATATTTTAGGTAAATTGTTTATCATAATCACAGATTTGACAACCCAAGCAGGAATTAGATGACAATGCTAAAAGACCTTATCCAATGGGAAATAAAATCCGGCACACCCAGGCAAATTAATGCATGGACTATCACACCACAATCACGCGTGCTGGTAATTCGATTTCCTTTTGGTGGTTTTGTATGGAATTGGCCAATTTCGGTGGTGGCGGAACAAAACGGCCGTATAACCCAACATACCATCACCGACCCCACACGCAGCGCCTTACTCGCCTTTACAGGCATCAGTTTCGTCCTTATTTTGGCAACAATCACATCCCAACTAGTCAAAAGGAGTAAACCATGAGTTCAGAAGATAAGAATTTCTTTTGGGAAAAAGCACCTTCCCAACAAGCCACAAGTGATATGATCAACCGTTTATTCGATGTAGCCCATACAGATACTGTCTTTAGCGCACCGTATACCACTGGCGATTACACCATCATAACTGCTTCAGAAGTAATGGTCTCAATGGGTGCTGGTTACGGTGGTGGTAGTAATCTTTCCGAAAATAATGAGGACAATGAAGGTCTTTCGCATTCGGGCTATGGAGGTGGTGGCGGGGGCGGCGGACTTTCGCTCGGTCGTCCTGTAGCCGCGATTTCGATTGGACCAGGTGGCTTACATGTCGAACCAATCGTGGATCCCACCAAAATTTCTATCGCCCTATTCACAACATTAGCCGCCATGCTGATCACATTATTAAATGTGCTCCGCTTCCAAAAATCAAAAAAATTG
>JAGRDI010000176.1:0-4399 GCA_020432765.1 Anaerolineales bacterium
GTCAAAAGAAGATTGAGGTTAAAACGATTCGCTTGACTCCACGTACGGGTGAGTTTCACATTGATATCGGTGTGAAAAATGCACGTAAATGGTTGGAAGAAGGTAAAAAAGTAAAGTTCATGGTACGTTTTAAAGCACGCGAGATTTCATATCCCGAACTTGGTACACGTGCCTTGAATAATATCGCCGAAGAATTGAGCGATATTGCTGAAGTTGAACAAAAACCAACGCTAGAAGGGTGGCGCATGACGCTCATGTTGACCCCCATTAATGAAAAGAAATAATAACCTCTCATTATTGTTATCGCCATATGTGAAACAATGAGTTGATTGAAAACAGGTTTATCCGAGGGCCCGTAACAGGGCTTTTTTTATGAGGGAAACAATGCCAAAGAAACAGAAAAAATATAAGCTCAAAACGTACAAAGCCGCTGCTAAGCGGTTCCGGGTGACCGGAACGGGCAAGATCGTGCGTACAAAAGGTGGCAAAAGCCATTTGCGCCGCCGTAAGGCAAACCGTGTGAAGGCCCAATTTAGTAAAATGTTAGTCGTGGACTCGGCTGGGGAACGTAAACGCATTAAACGTTTATTACCCTATATGAGTAAATATAAAGCCAATCCACCGGCATAAAATTTTGTTTATCATTCGCTGCCTGGCCTCGGTGGGAATGCTTGAGTGTCCAGGCTACGAGAAATGCGAGGAGTAAAACAATGCGCGTAAAAGGTGGGTTTGTAACCCGACGTCGCCATAAAAAAATTCTTGATATGACCAAGGGACAGTGGGGCACTCGTAGTAAGTTGTTCCGCCGTGCCAATGAATCGATGATGAAGTCGTACTGGTATGCGTACCGGGATCGGCGTCAACGTCGTCGCGACTTCCGTCGTTTGTGGATAGCCCGTATTAATGCCGCTACGCGGCAAAATGGCCTGAGCTACAGCCGCTTTATCCATGGCTTAAAGCTGGCAGATGTGCAGTTGGATCGTAAAGTAATGGCTGATCTGGCTGTGCGTGATGAAGCCGCTTTTACCGCAATAGTCAATATTGCAAAAGATGCTTTGGCTACCTGATCTTTGGTAGATCCTCGATGTCCCAAAACGCCGCCCTGGTTTCAGGAGCGGCGTTTTTAATTTCCGGGGGAGGGTAGCAAATAGATGCTGTGAATTCAGGTAATTATTGAAATGGAGGATGACGAGGGATGATTTTGCAGCGGCGGTGGGAATGTGGGATCGGTGATTGCGTCAAGGATAGCGGGCAGCATGATGCGTGTTGCTTGTTCACCTGCTTCGATAAATGCTCGATAATCAGAAAGACGAATATAACTTTTATCAACTAAATCGGGGATGATAAGGCAATCGGCATGAATATCCCCACCACCAGCTTTTTGCACCAACATTTCCACAGCAGCCATCGTGACGCCAAGCGGACCCAGGTAAGTACGATAGGCAGGCACAAATACATCGACACCGATGACGTAGTCTGCGCCTAACTGACGAGCGGCAAAATCAGGTAAGTTATCGACTACGCCACCATCACAGAGCAAACGGCCGTTTACCTCCACGGGGGTCGCAAATCCAGGTACGGAACAACTGGCGCGTACAGCACGATGTAATGGCCCTTCGGTGAGAATGACTCGTTCGCTACTCTCTAAATCAGCGGCGACGGCAGCAAAGGGAATTGCCAAATCGCGAATATCAAGGTCGCCAACAGTGTTGATAATCCATTCTTCCATGGCGGCAAAGCTTACCAAACCATTGCGCGGCCAAGTGGGACGGCAGATATGCTGCCAGCCAGTCGTGGCTGCAATCTCGCGTAATTCGGCAACACTGATGCCGGCACAATAAGCGGAGCCCACCAACGATCCCATGCTTGTGCCGGCGATAAAATCGATGGGAATGTCAGCTTCTTCGAGGACGGCAAGCACGCCAATATGTGCCAACCCGCGTGCGGCACCGCCGCCTAATGCCAGGCCAATACGTTTACGGTTATTTGAACCGTTTACGCCGTTTCCATTTATCATCTCTTACCAATTAAAAAACGTAAGGTAAAACGCATAAAGCTTTCCAAAATAAAATATGTGGATGTGTGCGTTTTCCTAGAGGAATCCGCAACATCCCAAGTGGCTTTAATTCCGAAAAGTTGTTGGCGATTACCTGGACAAAGCCGCTATCCCGGAAATGTTGTGTCGATGCGGCTGGCGGCGGCAACCAATTCAGTCGCTGCCTTAGGAGTTTTGATGACCTTCATCATGTTACCCTTCAGCTTTAATTTTTTCGACATGATGCCACGGATCGGGTCAAGTTGTTTGGCCAATACTCCTTTCCAGACATCCAGGTCTGCACGCAGTTCGAAAGCCGTTTTCTTTGCACTCGGATCGGTTACCAGATAAGCATCGCGTGCTTCGCCATGCCATAAATCCATATACAGATAAACATCTTCAGGGATACCAGGACTTTTTTCAACAACAAAGTAGAAATCTCCCTCCCATTTTTCTGCTGCTTTTTTGTAACCAGCACTACTATTTAGTTCGTCTTTTAATGCTTTTACCCAATCATCTGTCGCAAATTCGTAAGCCATTATTTTCTCCTGTCGATACATTAGTGTTGCGTCAAACAAGTATTGTCGGGCTAACATCGGTGGCACGGTCAGGAGACACAGCCACGAGCAACCGGCAAAAGAAGTTTGATAGATTACCATCAGCAAGATCTTGATAATAAGATAGCACAAGCCGCATCATATTGCCAAGCAACTTTATTGATTTTTGACCACTGCCGGTTGATAAGAATCAATTAGGCAACGTTCGTAATTAACTTAGCGATTCGGATCGAATGTTGCTTTGTGGAAGCATCTTTTTATCATTTATTTGTGGGTGCTTCCTTAATATGCACCTTTGCCGCGCACAACAACCCAGGGTGTTTTGACCAGGATATAGAAATCCATCCATAATGAATAATTTTGGATGTAATAAATGTCATCTTCAGTGTGTAGATGCAGAGGTTTATCTGCACGGCCGTTTATTTGCCACCAGCCTGTCATCCCTTGAGGTACAGCAAACCGTTTATGCTGCCAGGGTTCATACTGGCCGACAAGCATGGGCAATTCCGGCCGCGGCCCGACCAGACTCATTTCACCTTTGAGGACGTTAAAAAGCTGGGGGAGTTCGTCCAAACTTGTGCGCCTTAAGAAACGGCCGAAGCGTGTAACACGTGGATCATTCGCGTGTTTGAAAATCAAATTTCCCTGGCTGTCAACCGATTGAATTTGTTTTTGCATTTTCTCTGCCCCCACAACCATTGAACGGAATTTATACATCGAAAATAAACGGCCGTTTTCCCCCACACGTTTTTGGCGGAAGATAATTGGACCGGGTGAATCGGCCCATGTGAGCAACGCAATTGTGCCCAGAATAGGTAGCAGTAATGTTGTTATTAATAGTCCGATGACCAGATCGAATAACCGTTTGGCCAAACGCTGCACTTCGTTTAGTGCTGGATCACGCAAATTAATCATGGGGAGTCCCCCGAAATCCTCAACTCGGGCCTGGTAGACCGCCAGGCTAAAATAATCAGGGACGACACGTACATTAATTGGCAAATCATGCAGCCCAAGCACCAGATCATTTAAGCGAGAATAGGCAGGTTGTGGTAAAGCGATCACCACATCATTCACCTTTTCTTGTTCAATAATTTGGCGTGCTTGGTACACAGCACCTTTAATAGGAATGTCATTTATTTGGCCAGTTGCCTGGTCGTCTAGAAAACCAACCAGAGTCAATCCCGTCCAATGATAATGTCGGATCATGTCGCTGACTTGGCGGCCAACACGACTGGCACCGATAATCAAAACGCGCCGTTCCGCAGCGGGAATGCGGACGAACCGGTAGATTAAACGAGCAAAAAGTCGCCATCCGACGATGAGTATAAAATTGACAAGCAAAAAAGACACAAATAGCCAACGTGAAAAATCACGAAATGTGAAATAAAACAAACCGGCGCAGATCATAGCGGCTAAAAACCCCGCCAAGGTTACTGTCTGCAATTCGTCGACGAAACGATACGTACGAATAGGGTCATAGACCGATGCAATAAGAAACACCAGCGCCCATAACATGGGAACCAAGATGTATATCCAAACCGGAAATGTGACTATTGGTAATGGAATCAGCAGTGGGAGCTGCGGGAGGTCAGAGCGCAAAGATACAGCGATTGATAAGGCCGTAGCCGTCATAACCATATCCAGCACTATTGAGAGAACAGCATAATTTACGCTGAACCGCCGAAGCATATGACCCTCCTTGTGATACCTTTTCCTAAAATAAGTTTGCTTTTTCCTATGTGCAAACTAAAGAGAATTATAACGCTGATTATAACCAATGCAACGAATTTTATGGTTTATGCCGCAT
>JAGRDI010000176.1:4499-31089 GCA_020432765.1 Anaerolineales bacterium
TAATAATTCTATGGCTGATTGATTCGCCAGGTCTTCATTTGCGGTGATGCGTGGTGGGGTTCGTTGTAGGCAATCGGCGCGTGTGTTCAGCGCATCCCCAGCGAACAAAACCCCTGTTGTTGAGCTGTAAAATGAAATATGGTCTAGGGTATGTCCAGGTGTGTTTATGACCTGCAATGCGCCCCACCCGGGCAATATATCACCGTCGGCTATGACTTGAATGGCCGTTTGCGTAACTTTTTTGTAACGAACAAAGGCGTTGACAAACCATTGCATCGGGCGTGGCAGGTGCTGGGGAGACTTTCCTTTTTGTAGGAGTACGGCCGTTTGTTCTCCAGCAAACACCTTGGCACCAGTTGTTGTTTGTATGACTGCTAAACTACCTACATGATCAATGTCTGCATGGGTAATAAAAATCCATTTTAGATCAGTGGGCCGATAGCCTAGGCGTTGAATCTCGGCAAAGAGATCATCTTGCATGCCGGGCATGCCGGCGTCTACCAAAGTTAAACCATCATCGGCAACACATAGGAAGATATTGCTGGAGCGGCCTTCGATCCAGTGTAAATCAGGCCGGATTTCCATCAAGTTCCTCGCTCAACAAATGAGCTGCCTTCAGATCAAAAGCTGCACGTAAAGCGGCATAATCTTCTGCAGGCATGGGTTCCAATTTACTTTTCTGTTGGCGCAAATACCCTTTGACTTTGCTATAATGCATCGCTGGAATGCTTGAATTGGCAACATCTAGATTGGCGATTTCTTTTGTAGTGAATACAATCATGGGTGCCATCGGTAGTTCTGCGACTTGTGGCGCATTTTTGCGAATATAGTTTGCCATTGAGCTTATCAAACGCTCGCACTCTTTAGTCGGGTTTCCCAGCCCTTCTTGTCCAAAATATTTGCGCAAGCCGATGCCACTTTGTTTCCATTTGTCGCCGTCAACGCTGATTTTGCCGATCTGGTATTTGGCGTTGATCACAATAACACCGGTTGGCATTAAAAGCACATGGGAAGCCGGCAGTAAATAATGATAGAGACGGCCGTCGCGTGCGACATGCTTCAAAACGTCATCTAACACCTGGTCCGGACGCGGTTTGCGTGAGTAGCGATGTCCCAAGAAAATGCCGACCTGGGAAATAGCCCACCCAGCAGCCAGGGCCAAAAGCTGAAAAGCTAATGCGTTTTCATTGCCGGTGAACAAAATTAATAACCCACCAAACAGCACAGCAATGCCAAACAAGCTCACATATTGGCTCAGCTTGCGCATACGTTCGATCTTTTTTTCGTCGCGTAAAACAATCATACTTTGTAACTATTCCGTTTTTCCGTTTAAATATTTTCCCAAAACCAGACATGCATTTTGCCCGCCAAGCCCAAACGAATTTGAAAGGGTGATGCGCAAATCAGCTTTACGTGGCGCATTGGGCACATAATCCAGATCGCAATCCGGATCGGGTGTTTCATAATTCCAAGTTGGCGGGATGATACCATTTTGCAAGGCATAGGCGCAGAATATGCCTTCAATCGCGCCTGTGGCTCCCATCGCGTGGCCCATTACTGATTTGCTGCTGCTAATTGGGATTTCATAGGCGCGTTCACCAAACAACGTTTTGATTGCATAAGTTTCACTAGCGTCATTGACCGGTGTGGCTGTGCCATGTGCATTGATATAATCGATATCTTCAATGTCAAGCAGTGCGTCGTCAATCGCCCAGCGCATTGCACGTACAGCACCCGCCGCCTCGGGGTCAGGTGCTGCTACATGAAAAGCATCAGAAGATGAGGCATGTCCTAATACTTCTGCATAAATGTGGGCGCCACGTTCAATGGCATGGTCAAGACGTTCTAAGACGAGGATGCCGGCGCCTTCACTCAGCACAAAGCCATCGCGATCTTTATCGAAAGGACGGCTAGCACGTTCTGGTTGGTCATTGTAATTGGTAGATAAAGCTAGCATACGCGCAAATCCGGCGATCGCAGCGACATGGATAAGCCCCTCGACACCACCGGTAAGCACTGTATCGGCGATACCGCGCCGAATCATCTCGACACCTTCGCCAATCGCTTGGGTGCCAGTTGCACAAGCGGCGACAACCGTGCTTATCGGTCCTTTTGTACCAAACTGCACACTGACATGGTGGCTGGGCATATTGGCTAAAAAGCCGGTCATGGCAAATGGGCTGACGCGTGCGAACCCTTTCGTGTTAAAAATCTCTAATTGTGATGCGCCGACTTCAAACCCACCCACACCTGTACCGACCAGAACGCCAACACGTTCTGGGTCGGGGAATGGTTGGGGCAGGTTGGCATCTTCAACGGCCATAACTGCTGCGGCCAAGGCTAATTGAGAAGCACGTGACATGCGGCGTGCTTCTTTGAAGCTCATATATTTGCCGGGATCAAATTTTTTAACTTCGCCTGCGATGGTGACGGGTAAACCTGTCGGGTCAAATTGTGTGATTGGGCCGATGCCGGAACGGCCGTTCAAGAGACTCTCCCAGCTTTCCGGCCCTGTATGTCCTACTGGGCTGATCACACCTATTCCTGTGATGACAACACGCGCACGACCGCGCACGTCGTGATATCCATTTTCCATTATAAAAAGTTCCTTTAGATCCCCTTAGCAATTGCTGTGACGACATCGTTTTCGGCTACTTGTTTGGCCTGACCAACAGCTTGTTTTATTGCGTATGCATTGGAACGGCCGTGACCTATGATCACAACCCCATTGATGCCTAAAAGTGGTGCGCCACCGACCTCATTCGGGTCTAAAACCTTGCGCACACGGCCAAAAGCAGATTTGGCCAACAAACCACCCACAGCTGCAATTGGATTGGCCTTGATATTTTCTCTAAGCAAGTCAGACATGTAGCGAGCCGTCGCTTCAGCCATTTTCATCATAATATTGCCTGTAAAGCCATCTGTCACAGCAACATCAGTGCCACCATACATAAATTCTTTCGGTTCGATATTCCCGATATAGTTCAGTCCGCTATTTTCTAACAAAGGGATTGCTTCTTTGATAAGTTGATTTCCCTTGCCTTCTTCTTCACCATTCGAGACGAGCGCTACACGTGGATTTTTGATGCCTAAAACACGTTCGACATATAGACTGCCCATAACACCAAATTGATAGAGATATTCTGCTTTGCAATCAGCATTCGCGCCGTTGTCGATCAACAACGGCCGTTCTCGTGTAGGGAAAATGACGCCTAATGCCGGCCTTTTGATGCCAGGGATGCGCCCCAGACCGACATTGCGCAGCATTGCAATCCCAAGGACAGCGCCAGTATTACCGGCCGTTACAAACGCATCTGCCTGGCCTTGTTTTACAAGATTAATGCCCACATGCATGGATGAATCTTTTTTTTCACGCACCACATGGGAAGGAATATCTTCCATTGTGACTTTTTCGGCAGCATGTTGAATTTCGAGCGTTAAGCCCGAGGTATCATGTTTTGCTAGTTCTGCATTGATGCATGCTTCATCACCTACTAGAATGATAGTGATGCCAAACTCACGCGCAGCTATAACTGCACCTTCAACATCTGGAGCCGGGTGGTTGTCACTCCCCATTGCGTCTACAACGATTCGCATTAGCTAATGTTTATTCCTACGATCTACTTTCTTCTAAATACGTAAAGCAGCTTTTTAAGACCCACCTGAAATCACACAGATAAGGCTAAATAGTACGTAGAGCGAACCCGCGTTCTACGTACTACATTCAGACCTCGCAAATGCCCAAAGAGCTACATTTTAGAAGGTTCATTTTGATTCCTTAAAGAGCGATTCTATCGGGCGCTGATATTTAAGTCAAACGGTGTCTTGCAGTTTACACCTCCCTGTGCTACGATCTTTAGATTCATTATTGGGCGTTCATTTTTGGCATCATTTTTCAATATTATTTTTGCACAAAGTGGCCAGTTAATCTGGCAACAAATTCAGTTATGTTTTATTGAATGCGGTGGACTCCCGTTTGGCTGTCTGCCGCTATTTTATTTATAAATTTGGAATTATCATGCGTTTCAGTTTAGATTTGCTTGTCCGGCTCTTAGGAGCCATTGTTGGCAGTATCGTTTTAGGCATTTTTGGGAATAGCCTGGCTAAAACATTGGGGTATTCGACCGATCTCTTTATCGTTATTTTCGGTTTGTTTGGAACCATCAGCGGTTTTATTTTGACCCCTTATTTTACTGTGCGACCGGCGCGTGCAATTAAAAAACAATTAGCTGTTATGCCGCCTGAAAAATTGGTTGCATTGGTTGTTGGTATTATGCTGGGGCTTGTTGCCGCGGCTTTGTTCTCATTGCCGCTCTCTTTGCTGCCATCACCGTTTCGTGAGGTTTTGCCATTAATTTCGGCGATTGCTTTTTGTTACGTGGCGGTATTGGTATTGATGATGCGCAACCGAGATTTGCAAGGGATTCTCAAAAATTTTCGACCATCAAAAACCACAGATAATGTTACACGAGCAGAGCAAGATGATTTTATTTTGTTAGATACGAGTGTAATTATCGACGGCCGTATCACTGACATCAGCAAAACCGGATTTATTCGCGGCACGATGCTTGTGCCAAACTTTATCTTGATGGAATTACAACATATTGCGGATAGTGCCGATTCACTGCGGCGTAATCGTGGCCGCCGTGGCTTGGAAGTGTTGACGCTCTTACAACAAGAAAACCCAATTCCTGTCCAAATCACCGATATGGACATAAGTGAAGTACGGGAAGCTGATAGTAAACTGGTCGCCCTGGCACGCCATCTACATTGTCCCATTATGACCAACGATTATAACTTGAACCGTGTTGCCGAATTGCAAGGTGTCACGGTTTTGAATATAAATGATCTTGCCAATGCGGTGAAGGCATTATATTTACCCGGCGAAGAATTGAATGTTAAAATCATTCAGGAAGGCAAGGAATATGGGCAAGGTGTCGGTTATTTGGAAGATGGTACCATGGTTGTTGTTGAAGACGGCCGTTCTTATATGAACAGCAGCCCCAATGTTATCGTTACCAAAGTATTACAAACAACAGCTGGCCGCATGATTTTTGCTAAAATTTGAGGTAAAGTTGTTGAATGGCTGCGGCGTATTGGGGAAGGAACGAATTTAGTCCAGCAAAGAAGAAAATTCCTTCCTTCCTAAAATTGTTGTAGCTACCCAACTGAAATTAACGGATAAAACCATGACACTAAGAATTTATAATGTATTAACGCGCAAAAAAGAAGAGTTTGTCCCCTTGACCCCGGGTAAAGTAAACATGTATGTTTGCGGCCCGACTGTTTACGATAATTCGCATATTGGGCACGCGAAAACTTATATTGGTTTCGATGTAGTTGTGCGCTATTTGCGTTACAGTGGCTATGATGTGCTTTATGTGCAAAATATCACTGATGTTGGACACATGCTGGATACGGGTGAAGATCGGGTCTTAAAGAAAGCGCGTCAGATGTCAGCTGGCCCAATGCAAGTTGTGGAGACCTATATGCGCAGCTATTTTGAGGACATGGATGCACTCGGTGTTAAACGTCCTGACATCAGCCCGCGTGCCAGCGGTCATATCAGCGAACAAATCGCGATGATCCAGACGTTGATCAAAAACGAAAATGCGTATGTAGTCAATGGTTCCGTCTACTTTGATGTTTCTTCTTACCCTGAATATGGCAAACTCAGTGGACGTATTGTTGAAGAACAAGAAGAAGGCAGCCGTGAAACAGTACGTTCTGAAAAAGACCATCCGGCTGATTTCGCGTTGTGGAAAAAAGCAGAGCCAGAACATATTTTGCGCTGGCCCAGTCCTTGGGGAGAAGGTTTCCCGGGCTGGCATGTCGAATGTTCGGCAATGGCTAAAAAATATTTGGGCGAGACCTTTGATATTCATGGCGGCGGTATCGACAATATTTTTCCGCATAATGAATGTGAAATTGCACAAAGCGAAGCTGCGCATGGCGAGACCTTTGCTCGATACTGGATGTTGACGGGTTCTTTAACGCTGGAAAGTGTCAAGATGAGCAAAAGTTTGGGTAACACGATGACGGTGAAAGATGCTTTAGTGCGCTGGAGACCCGAAGCGATCCGTACATTTATTTTGTCGAGCCATTATGGCAGTCCGATTGATTTTTCTGAAACGGCCGTAGAGGCAGCTTATAAAGGGTGGCAGCGTATTTGGGGTGCGGTTTCTTTAGTGCGTGAACAGTTAAGGTCTGCGCCTGAGGGTGAGGCGGAAACGGCCGTTGTCGACCTGCTCGCGAATACCAAAACTCAATTCATTGCCAAAATGGATGATGATTTTAATGCCCCAGCAGCCCTCGCCGTGTTACAAGACCTCACACGCCAAGTAAACACGCTGCTTAATTCAGATGTCAAACCAACGAGGGGTTCGCTACAGGCGATTGATGTACTTTATTGTGAATTGGGTGGGGATGTATTGGGTATTATCCCAGACGAAACCGACCGTAGCAGCGATGTCGAACGCGAAGATGGTTTGATTCGTTTGTTGGTTGATATGCGTGCGCAAGCGCGTGCAGATCGTGATTGGGCAGCATCCGACCGTATTCGCGACCAATTGAAAGCGTTAGGTGTCATCCTTGAAGATCGCGCTGATGGCACAATTTGGAAGTTTGAATAAACTCTGACCCGGTTTTTGAGAATCGGGTTACTATACCCAACCCATATGACTGAAATCTTGATTCGTCGTAACCCTGTACTTGAGACCTTGCGTGGTCAGCGTCGTGATGTGCAACGGTTATGGCTGCAACAAGGGCTAGACAATAAAATTGTGGCCCCTTTTATTGACGCTGCCAAAGCGTGTAATGTCCCCTATAAAAGAATAGACAAACAGCGCTTGGGCCAAATGGCTCACGACAGCAAACATCAAGGTGTGCTGCTTGAAGTTGGGGCTTATCAATACAGCGATGTAGATGACATGTTGGCATTGGCTCGTGCACGTCAAGAAAAGCCCTTCCTCTTATTATTCGATTTGCTGCATGGACCGCAAAATATCGGACAACTGCTGCGTACGGCCGAAATTTGTGGCGTGCATGGCATTATCTTGCAAGATCGCCGTGCACCAGACATTACACCTTCTGTGGTGCAATTTTCACAGGGTGCAACAGAACATTTACTTATTGCCCAGGTGACCAACTTAGTTAATACGATCGAATATCTACAAGCTGCGGACGTGTGGATAGTGGGTATGGATATGACACCCGATGCCCAACCGCTTGGCGCAACGGATCTAGATGTTCCCCTTGGCATTATTGTGGGGCATGAAGGCAGCGGGCTGCGCCGTTTGGTCAGCAAGCGTTGTGACTATTTGTTGCAGTTGCCCATGCGCGGCCATGTGGAATCGTTGAATGCGGCCGTTGCTGGTTCGATTTTACTTTATGCTGCCTGGCAGGCGCGTGGCTTTGATGGCGCGCGTTAGAGCTTTTTTCGCCACGAATTACACGAAAATATGATTTCAACAGTCAAGCAAAAAACACGTGCACGCATTCCAACGCCGCATGGCGAGTTCCAACTTTGTTATTACAGCAACAATGGTGATAACAAAGAGCATCTTGCGCTGGTAGTTGGTGATGTTGCCGGGCAAGAAGACGTGTTGGTGCGTGTGCATTCGGAATGTTTTACGGGCGATGTGTTAGGCTCGTTACGTTGTGATTGTGGCTCGCAGTTAGAGTACGCTTTGCAGCTTGTGGCACAAGAAGGATGCGGCATCATCATATATTTGCGTCAAGAAGGACGCGGTATTGGCTTGTTGGACAAATTGCGTGCCTATAATTTGCAAGATGATGGTTTTGACACGGTTGATGCTAATTTAATGTTGGGACATGAGGCAGATGAACGTGATTACACCGCAGCTGCTTTGATTTTGCAAGATTTAGGGGTGAGTTCGATACGTTTGTTGACCAATAATCCCGCAAAAATTATTGGTTTGCAGGAGCTTGGCCTATCAGTTGCAGAACGTGTGCCTTTGCAAGCCGATGTGAATAATGAAAACGCTACTTATTTACGTACGAAAGTCGAGCGTATGCAGCATTTGTTGAGTTTGGAAGACAAATCAACGGACGGTAACGGCCACATTGACCTTGCTGCGCATAAACGTTCCCAACCCCGGCAGTATCCTGATCTCAATAAAACAATATGGAACGGCCGTGCCTTTGTCACATTATCTTACGCCCAAAGCCTAGATGGCTCTATTACTGCAAAACGTGGCAGTCATACCGATCTCAGCAGTGAAGCCAGCTATTTCATGACCCATCGTTTACGTGCTGTTCATGATGCCATCCTTGTGGGTATCGGGACGGTCGTGGCGGATAATCCAAGCCTAACCGTTCGTTTAGTTGAAGGCAATGATCCGCAACCCATTATTCTAGATAGCCAATTGCGGTTCCCGTTGCAAGCACGGTTGTTAAAAAATAAACGTAAACCATGGATCGTGACGACTTTAGACGCGGATCACGGCAAACAACAAAGTTTAGAAAACGCTGGTGCACGCGTCTGGCGCTTGCCGGCAACAGGTTCGGGTCAAGTTGATATTCATGAACTGCCAATATTTTTGGCACGTATGGGAATAGAGCGCGTAATGGTTGAGGGTGGCGCGGCGGTTATCACCAGTTTTCTAAGTGCGGGGCTTGTAGACCGATTGGTATTGACGGTCGTGCCGCTGTGGTTAGGGGGTTTGAACGCAGTGCAACGGCCGTTGCCCAATTGGAATAATCTACAACTAGATGATTTACACTACCAACAGCTGGGGCGCGATATTGTGGTGAGCGGCAACTTCAAATAATGGTTACAAGACAAATTTATGACTGTTTTACTATTCGCTAATGGAGATTTACCACAAGTGGGATGGCTACGGCCGTATCTAACAAATGCAACGGCTGTCATTGCTGCCAATGGCGGGACTGGGCATTTATATCGTTTGGATCATGTCCCAGATATTGTTATCGGTGATATGGATTCGTTAGAGGAGGCAGTACGGGATTGGATTGAAGCTGCCAATGCACAACTGATTCCATATCCCACAGCCAAAGATGAAACGGATCTTGAATTAGCGTTGTTATATGCTGCTGAACATTTTACAGATGAGATTCTGGTAATTGGTGCTTTTGGCGGTCGCTTGGACCAAACGCTGGCGAATGTGCTGCTGTTATTGCATCCACGGTTAAAGGGGCATTCGGTTGTGTTCGTGACACTCTCTGAACGTGTCTGGTTGGTTGGAAGGGAAACGGCCGTGCGCGGCAAAAGCGGCGATACCGTTTCATTGATACCGTTAGGGGGGGCTGTGGAAATAGATTCAACCAATGGTCTACAATGGAACCTCAGGCAGGAGACCCTGACTTGCGGCCCAGCGCGTGGCGTGAGCAATGTGATGGTTAATGATGAAGCGACAATAAACGTAACGTCTGGTTACTTATTGTGCATCCACACTTCGCAGAATTGGAAAAGGTGATTTAGAAAGAAACACTAGAAGCCAAAAATGGTACACTCGCGCCATTTTGGTTATGGTTAAGCCAGGGCGCTTTCATCCCCGGAATCACGCACAAATACACAGGAGGCATCTACCAGGCGGGTTATTTTTTGTGTAAAGGCAAGGTCTGGCTGCAATGGTAAGCCAAAAATACTCAAATCAGCGCGGGGTGCTTGTGCAAGTGCTTCTTCAAAGCTGGTTTGCAGTGCATAGACTTGGGGTTTGCCGGACAGGCGCGTCAGAGTGATGAGTTCGGTCATAAACTCTTTTGCTTTGGTGGCCATCTCCGCATCGGTTACGGCCATACATAGATTGATACGGCCGTCCCAATTCTGCGCCAAGTGATAAGCCAATAAGATCGCCAGATCGAGGTTGCTCTGCCGCAAATCAGGCTGCCAATCTGGCCCTTGTGGGGACATCCACACATTGATCAATTGTTCGCGACCTAGTGCAATAACCGGGTGGCGAAACAATAAAGCGATGCCCATCTCGTATGCGGCCGTTTTATCTACCAACTGTTGTAACTCTTCGAGATCGCTGTCGTGTCGCAGATGTAAAAACAAAATATTAGGGCGGAAAAATGAACGACGCAGTACTTGGGTAGTAATTCTGACACCATTGATAAAATCTTCCTCCTCCAAGAATATGGCGCGTGCATAAATATCATCATCCAGAAACGATTCAGTCAACATTTCCAACCCTTCCAGTTTTTCTCTTTGACCAGGCGCATAAATGCCCAAAGCATGTACCATGCCTTTAGGCGATGTCATCGCACGCAAAAACAGATAGCTGCCGGCTAATTCGGCAGTTGTCGTGACGGGAACCAGGGCGACCGGCTTCCATGTACGTTCTGGTGCGGCTTGTATCTGGCGGGTTTTGACGACGGCCCATTCTGCCACCGAAGCAAACAAACCACTGCGCACATCACTTTCCACCGGGTTTAGGTGACGGCGGCTGAGATACATATAAATGGCCAAAACGACAACGACCGCTACCAGGCTAAAAGCGGGTGCAATCAGGAACATGACAAAGGTGCAGCTTACTACCCCAATCAAAGGCACCAGACGTGGGATTTTGAGCGTAGGCCGGAAACTGACTGTATCTAATGTTTGCTCAAACAACACAACCACGTTTAACATCGCATAAGTGATTAGAAAGAACATAGTGATGATGCCGGCAATAGAATCCAGTCCACCGCCAGCTAAAGCTGCCAGTAAGGCGATAAAGCCTACTACTGCGGCAAAATACATCGCATGGCGTGGTTCGCCGGAGTCGGTTTCGTGAGCAAAAAAATTACTAAATGGCAGTACTCTGTGCAGCGCCAATGCTTGCATGACGCGCGGCGCGGCTACCAATGAGCCGAGTGCTGAAGATAATGTAGCTCCTAACATGCCGGCCAAAACTGCCCAGCCGAAGGCCGCTTTGTTTACCATGATGGTTGAATCTACCAGCAGTTCTGCTGGCGTTGCGACGCGTGAGAGCCAATAGGCTAACCATAAATAGATCCCCATCGTTAAAAAGATGGCAGTCATTGTGCCGATTGGGATATCGCGACGTGGGCTTTTTAGCGACCCACTCATGCTGATTCCCACCATGATACCGGTTACAGCCGGGAAGAAAACAGCAAATGTTTCCCAAAAAGTTGCCTCTGGATATTGGCCAATGAGTGTTGGGGTTTGGTTAAAGCCTTCTTGTCCCAAAATAGGGAAGCTGCCCAGAAATATCGAGAATAAGGAAAAGGCTACAATTGCCAGGATGAAAAATTGGGTTCTTGATGTAAATTGGGTGCTGATGTAGACAATCAAAAATACGACCACATAGGTCAGAATGGCAACAAGAATTGCATTATGTGAGGGAAAAGCACGCAGCCATGCTTCTGCAAAGGCCAGCACATAAAGGGCGATGGAGATACTTTGCGCCAAGAAAAGCGGGATACCCACGCTGCCACCAACTTCCAGCCCCAATGATTGCGAGATGATAGCAAAGGCACCACCGGCACCGACACGTGTGTTTGTGGCGATGGAAGAGACTGCCAAGCCGGTGCAGACTGTGATCACGTGTGCCAGCAGTATAATCGCCAAAGCACCGAGCAAGCCTGCATTGCCCACCACCCAGCCAGTGCGCAAATACATGATGGCACCCAAAATGGTAAGGACGGTGGGGGTAAAGACGCCGGCGAATAAACCAAATTTGGCATTTTGCTGTTCTGGTGGATCGGAATTGCCGTTGTCCTTAGAGCGCCATGTGGTAAATCTTCCCAACAATTTGTTTGCCATTGCTTTCTTACCTAGCCCTGTAAAAACTTGATCTGACTCAAAATGATACGATGACTGGAAATGCTCTCCCAGATACTTTTAAGGAAATGTACAACAAAGGCTCCGACCATTACGTAGGGCAAATTCTCTCAAATTGGAGGATGTTTTGCAAATGTAAGTAAGTGGTTGAAAGTTTCCGGAAAACAAAAACGCCCGTCCTATTTACCAGGACGGGCGTTTGTTTTAACATTGAAGCTGGTGTTTCTTACGCAGCGGCCGTTTCCAAATGTGGCTGGATTTGGGCGACGATACGATTTTTGGGTAATGCGCCAGTGACACGCTCGACGACCTTACCACCTTTGAAAAGCATCAAAGTTGGAATGCCAACGATGCCATAACGACCCGGTACGGCCGGATTGTCATCCACGTCCATTTTGCCGACTTTCAAAACACCATCATACTCGGTGGCAATCTCTTTTACAGAAGGGGCAATCATGCGACACGGACCGCACCAATCGGCCCAGAAGTCAATCAGTACCGGCATATCAGAATCGAGCACTTCACTTTGGAATGTTTCATCAGTAATTTCAATTGGCTTAGCCATTTATGTTTCTCCTTGCAATATTTCAAATCAGTTTCATTACAATAGATGTTCCGATTTGTGGTATTCTTACCTGTAGATAATTTGATTTTGGAATGTAGTAGAAGTGTAGTCATTGCAGAAAGCAAGTCAAGGTATTTGATAGAGTTCTAACAGGTTTTCAATACACAACACATAATCGGAGGGAAATGATATGACGGGTGATACGACCCTAGAAAAAGCACTGTTGATCACAAACGGCCGTTTAGTTACCTGGGGCCAACCGAATGAAATTATTGAGAATGGTGCGCTGTTATTGATGGACGGCCGTATTGCCGCCTTGGGCACAACAGCAGAATTGAACGCCCAATACCCTGATGCTGAGCAACTAGACGCACGTGGACAACTTGTGATGCCCGGTAATATTTGCGCCCACACCCACTTTTATGGTGCATTTGCACGCGGCATGGGCATTCCCGGGCCGCCCATGAAAGATTTTCCCGACATTTTAGACCGCCTCTGGTGGCGGCTAGACCGTGCGCTGTTAGATGTTGATGTCAAATACAGTGCCCTTGTTTGCCTGGCAGACGCTATTAAACATGGCACAACCACGCTCATTGACCACCATGCTAGTCCTAACGCGATTGACAGTTCACTGGATCAAATTGCCGATGCCGTGGAAGTTGCCGGTGTACGAGCGGCACTGTGTTATGAAGTCTCAGACCGCAATGGCCCTGAAGGTGCCCAAGCTGGTATTAGTGAAAACTCGCGTTTTTTGTATTCGCTGCAAGATCGTGAGGGCAATTTGCTGGCGGCGACGTTTGGTTTACATGCTTCGCTCTCACTAAGTGATGAAACCTTAGCGGATTGTGTCGCATCTGCAGCGGAACTGGGTTCAGGTTTCCACATTCATGTTGCTGAACATGAAGTCGATGAATACGATTCACTTTACAAATATAACAAACGTGTCGTCCATCGGTTGGCAGATGCGGGCATATTAGGCCCGAAAAGCCTGGTGGCGCATTGCATCCATATTGATCCGGCTGAAAAAGCCCTGCTGCTGGAGACTGGAACCTGGGTGACGCACCAGCCGCGCAGCAACATGAACAATGCAGTCGGCGCAGCCGATGTTGAAGGGATGCTGCGTATGGGCATTCCAGTCTGTCTGGGCAATGACGGTTTTAGCAACAATATGTGGGCAGAGTGGAAAACGGCATACCTGCTGCACAAGGTGATGCATGGTGACCCGCGCCGCGCCAATGGCATGGATATCGCTCAAATGGCGATCTATAATAATTCGGCATTAGCTAATATGTTTTGGCCGGATTTGCCACAAGGTCGTCTGGAAGTTGGCGCGGCGGCTGATGTGATTTTTGTCGATTATCACGCCACGACACCGCTTTCGGCTGGTAATTTACCCTGGCACATCATTTTTGGTTTTGAGTCCAGCGGCGTAACCACAACAATTGTCGGCGGCAAAGTCTTGATGTTAGATCGCCAGCTTTTAACCTTGGATGAAGCCGAAATCACTGCACGCAGTCGTGAATTGGCGGCTAAAGTATGGCAGCGCTTTGAGGATTTGAGCGCATAAAAAATTGAATCACAGAATGCACAGAGCGCAAGGAAAAGCTCTGTGTTCTCTGTGGTTAGAAATGAAGGAGAGCGTTTTGAAAATTGCAATTTTAGGTGGCACTGGCAATGAAGGCTTTGGTTTAGGGTATCGTTGGGCAGCAGCCGGGCATGAGATTGTCATTGGGTCGCGCAAGACGGAAAAGGGCGCTAGTGCAGCAGTTGATTTGTTGGAACGGCTGCCTGCCGGTCAAATTAGCGGCACCAACAATCTTGAGGCTGCGCAGCAAGCGGACGTGGTTGTCTTGTCAGTACCTTATTGGGCACAGGAAGGCACACTGGATAGTGTTAAGGAAGCATTAAACGATAAGTTATTAATTTCAGTGGTCGCGCCATCCGGCGAGAAGAAGTCACGCGTGCATCATCTAGAGAGTGGTTTGTCAGCGGCAGAAGAAGCCCAAAACCAGCTTGAGGGCATCACCCGTGTTGTAGCTGCGTTTCAAAATATTGGTGCGCATCATTTGTTGGATTTAGATCACGAGATGGATTGTGATGTAATGATCTGTGGTGAAAAGAAGGACGATAAGGAAGTGGCCCTGCAGTTGTGTGAAGATGCGGGTTTGCGTGGGGTGAATGCAGGGGCTTTGCAGAATGCGCGTGCGGTAGAAGAGTTAACGGCCGTTCTTATTGCGATCAACATTATTCATAAAGTCAAAAGCGCGGGTATTCGCATTACAGGAATATAGAGCTAGTCAGCGCTGAAATGCTGGCTAGTTGATTGCTATTTTTATGACACAACAATTTACGTTAACGGCCGTCTCCAACATTCCACAAATTCAGCCGGGAGACGATTTAGGATTGCTCCTAAAAAACGTGTTGCGTAAAGCTGAAATGACACTTCAAGCTGGTGATGTGCTTGTTATTGCCCAAAAAATCATTTCTAAAGCCGAAGGCCGCTTTGTCAAATTGGCAGATGTTGTTGTGGGGCAGCGGGCGATGGAAGTCGCGGTACAAACCGATAAAGACCCACGATTAGTTGAATTAATTTTGCGTGAAAGCACGGCGATCTCACGTATGAAATCGGGCGTCTTAATTGTGCGTCATCGCCTGGGATTTACTAGTGCCAATGCAGGCATTGATCGCTCTAATGTGGGGCCAGTTACTGCAGACGAAACGGTTTTGTTGCTGCCGCTTGATCCCGATGCATCGGCAGAAAAGCTGCGCGTGGCGTTAGGTGGTGATGTAGGCGTGGTGATTAGTGATAGTCATGGACGGCCGTTTCGCTTAGGTACAGTTGGTGTTGCGATTGGCGTGGCTGGCATTCCAGCTTTGTGGGACAGGCGCGGCGAACCTGATCTCTATGGCTACGAACTACAGCATACCGATGTTGGTGTTGCTGATGAACTGGCTGCTGCGGCCGGTTTGTTGATGGGACAAGGGGCGGAAGGCTTGCCGGTAGTATTGGTGCGTGGTTTAGAGTTGCCTGATATGAACGGCCGTGCCTCCGATCTCGTCCGTCCTCTCGAACTAGATATGTACAAATAATCCCTAACCAACTTTCCTATTCTAAATCATCCCCATTCAGCTCGCATTCTAATGATTTCCAAAGTGCATTGTATGCTTCCAGGCGCGATTGGGCAGCACGTTTAGCTGGTTCGGTATGCATACTGGCAACGGTTTTGTGCTGCCAGTCACTTTGATTAGAGCGTTCAATGATTTGATGCACGTTTGTGAGGGTTGTGCCGGCTAAGGAACCACCTGTCCAATGGAATACGGCCGTTAACCCAATCTTAGACAACTTATCTGCATCCCACAAAATCATTGCCTCCAGTTCAGCCAGCGGTTCATTACGCCATAACCCCATATGCATCTCAATTGCGTGGGCAACACGATCTATTTTTGATTTGGGAAAGGTGGTCTGAGGGAGAAAAGAGCGTGCAAATTGAGCGCCCGCCAACGCATGATTCTCGCGGGATTCTTTACGTACATCATGCAGCCAGGCTGCTGCTTCGACGACATCTTCATCAGCACCGGTTAATATGGCTAGGCGTTTTGCCAGGCGTACAACTGTAGTGACATGTTCCCAGCGATAATTAAACGATACGTCTAACGATCCATGCCGGTTGATTAATTCTTGTTCTGTAGCTGAGCGCATCACAGCTTTAACTGCCTTGCGCCAGCGATTCCTTCTTTTAATTCGTTTTTTTTCTTTCACAGGATTTTAGTAAGAAGATTGTCCTTAGTAATCATCTAAAAATAACTTCCCGTTTTGGCTTGTAGTAACCGCTTTAGCGGTCTGGACGGCTAAAGCCGCCACTACGAACTTATTTATGGACAGTTACTTAGTTATTAAATATCACTGGTATCATTGTTTGGTAAGGCGCGGTCAGAGTAATTTCAAATAGTTTAGGCCATAGTTTGCCGGTTACAAAGAGTCGATCATTGGTGACGTCATACGCGATGCCGTTGAGTACATTGGCATCTTCGGCTTCCTCTGGCGTCAACAAGCCGGTCAGATCAACCCAGCTTTTGACAAGACCTGTTTGTGGATTGATGCGTGCGATACGATTTGTATACCAGACATTGGCAAAGATTTCTCCATTTATATATTCTAATTCATTCAAGTCAACAATTGGCACTCCTTGATCCTGCACACTGATACGGCCGACTTCGGCAAATGTCTCAGGATCCAAAAAATACAAATTGTCACTACCGTCACTCATAATCAGGTGAGTGCCATCGTGCGTGAGTCCCCAACCCTCGGTAGGATAGCTGAATGTATCAAGCTGGTCGAATGTGGCCTGGTCGTAAACGAAGCCAGTTTGTTCTTGCCAGGTGAGTTGGATGAGCTGGTCGTTGAAACTGGTAATGCCTTCACCAAAGTATTGCGCATCTAAATCATGTTGTTGCAATACAGCGCCCGTCGTCAATTCTACACGGCGTAAGCTGGATTTGCCGTGGAGCCCCGTGCCTTCAAAGAGTGTTGCATCGGTGTAAACCAAACCTTGTGTGAATGCTTGAACATCGTGTGGGTAAGTGTTGACTACCTCATATCCATAAACGGGCGTGGGGTTGAGTGCGTAGTCAAATTCAGCCACACGGTTTGATTGGATCATATCCTCATTGCCATTGAAGGCGAGAATGGCGTAGGTGTGGTTGATGGCTGGGTTTTCGATGGCAGATGTTGTATCTGAATAGACAATATCATCGGCAAATGGCGGCTCTAAATCGGCCAATTTTGTACTTTCATTGGGCACGAAATAGGGTGTGTCATGACGATGGACTTCATAATGTGTATTTGCCAGGCGATGGGGCCAGGAGAGGTTAACGGCCGTATCGTCCTGATTAATGCCGACTATTGGTGCTGCTGGCGGCGCAAATTGACCCGGCGCTAGACAGTTACTCATATGCGCAAATGTGCCCACAGCGGCCCTGGCAAACGCTTCGTAATAATCGACATTAAGTGTGCTGGGGGTATCTTGTGTCGTGTGATAATAAGGTGTGAAATCGTCGTTATCTTCGATGGCAAGAATCGCGGCAATGCCTTCATCCCAGAATGATTTATTATCGCTGTAATTACCTAGATTCACATTCTCCAAAATTTGAGGTTGCAGTGGCAGTTCATACGCGTCAACTACATTCACGAAGGTGTTGGCGATGATTGTTGAGCCAGGTAACCAACTGCGGGTGTGGAGGTCAACGATGGGCGCACCTTCTGCATCGTGGGCGATCATATCTAGATTGAGAACACCCAAGACATTGTCTCCTGGAGCAATCATGTTTTCGGCGTAAACATTACTGCCGAGCAACCCCTGTTCTTCGCCTGTCCAGAAGGCGAAACGCAAGGTGCAATCCCATTCGTATTGACTGAAAAGTTGGGCTGCGAGTAAGTTGGCTACTGAGCCGCTGCCGTTGTCATCGGCACCCGGAGCGAGAGAACCGGAGGGCATATTATCCAGATGTGATGAGAGAATATAGATATCATCTGGGTTTGTCTGGCCGCTGATTTCACCGATGACATTGGGCGGACGGGTGGCACTCCAGGTGTGATAAGTGACATCTAAGCCCCATGTGTCCAGGTGTTCGCCAATGTATTGAGCCGCTTTTGCGACGGGGGTGCCGCTGTCGGTGTTGCGTGTGACGATGGTATACGGTTGGCCGCCAACCATCGTTGGCCATTGACCACTGATATCACCCATATATTGCATCAAATCCGCGCTGTCTACTGCTGCAATTAAAGATTGTATGATGGGGGCGGGGGTTACGGCCGTGTCCAACACGCGCGGCCCGGGGGATATACTTTGTAATTGCTTCGTTTGTTGCGTTGGAATACCAGCTAAAACATAAGCATCAGCTTGTCCGTGTAAACGAGCATAGATGTCGACTGCTTCATTTTCGAGAATGCTCTCTGTGACGGCGTTCAATGGCATGTAGGCCAGCGCGTGCGTGTCTGATATGGTGGTTTGTGCCTTTATGCTGCCGGCGATGGTTAACAGGATGGTGCTCAGGACGAATAATAAAGCGATTGTCGTTAGACGTTTCATGGTTTGGCTCCGTTTGCATTTTTCATAATGTCATCAATTTCAACCCAATGCAATCCTTCCCATAGATAGATATCCAAATTTATACGTAACTTTTTGCTGACTGCGACACCTTCTGCGCGTAACAATTCGGCTTGATGGTTTGCTGATTGCTCACGGTTGACAATGCTGATGCGACCCTGGCTGTTGACGACGCGCTGCCAGGGAATATCGGCATAGGCTGGATCATCTTTTTTATCGCTGAGGGCATTGAGGGCATATCCGACGGCACGTGCCGCACGCGGCCGACCAAGCATATTGGCGATACGGCCGTAGCTGCTCACTTTCCCCTGGGGTATGCGGCGCACAACCGCATAGACCTGCTCATAAAAGTTGGGTTGTGTATTCATAACCGCTAATTATAATCATTTTTGTTATTGGAGCTTTATTATTTGGGCTTAAACGGCCGTTCCGTTAAACTCATAGGATACAGATTTTTGTTAAAATTGCGCGAATGGCACGAATTTGAAACGTCTTGATCTTCGAAGTCTGTGTCATTTTGGACAGATTTTTACTGATCGACAGATGCCAAGATGAACCCCACTAGCCCGCCAGCGCGGCTGTAAGGTTGCACACCTATCTTTGATAATAAGGAATATAAATGAAAAATACATTTGCAAATAGTTTTGAAGGTCTGACGGTGTTGGTGACAGGTCATACCGGTTTTAAAGGGTCCTGGTTGACAACCTGGTTGTTGGAATTAGGTGCCAAGGTGGTTGGTTATAGTTTAGAAACACCACCTACCGATCCCAGTAATTTTGTTGTTTCCGGCTTGAGCGAACGCATTATTGATGTGCGTGGCGATATTCGTGATTATGACCACATTCGTAATGTTATTGTTACACATAAGCCCGAACTTGTTTTCCATTTGGCGGCACAGCCCATCGTTTTACATTCGATCAAACAACCCAAATTAACCATCGACACCAATGCTGGTGGTACGCTGAATATCCTCGAATCCATTCGGACGACTGATTCTGTGCGTGCTTTGGTCAGCATTACGACTGACAAGGTGTATAAAAATCAAGAATGGTTGTGGGGGTATCGCGAAACCGACCGTTTGGGTGGGCATGATCCTTATAGTGCCAGCAAGGCAATGGCTGAATTGGCAATTGCTTCTTATCGTGCCTCTTTCTTTCCCTCTGAAAAATATGCTGAACATGGTGTTGCAATCGGCGCGGTACGCGCTGGCAATGTGATTGGCGGCGGCGATTTTGCTGATTTTCGTCTGGTACCTGACTGCATGAAGGCGTTGATGAACGGTGACCCGATTGGCATTCGTAATCCGTTGAGTATACGGCCGTGGCAGCTTGTGCTTGAACCTTTAAGCGGCTACCTCTGGCTGGCAGTGAAATTATTACAAGAAGGGCCGGCCTTTGGCGAAGCTTGGAACTTTGGCCCCTTAGAAATCAAGGGTGTGCCGGCACATGATCTGGCTGAGGAGTTGGTTGAACTTTGGGGTAATGGCTCCTGGATACACACCGATCCGGGTTATGCTAAAGTTGAAACGGGACAATTACGTTTGAGCTGGGAAAAAGCAGCCAAACAACTCGATTGGCGACCGGTCTACACCTGGCAAGAGGCGTTGGCTGAAATCACAGACTGGTTTAAAGCGTTTCAGCGTGAAGAGGATATGTACGCTGTTGCCTGTGAACATATCAGCAGTTATGTGGCACGCGCACAGACAATAGGTCTATCCTGGTCAAAAACAGCTTAAAACTCACTCGTTTCTTCCTTAATTTGATGTAGTTATCAGGCAAAACACACAAATGGATCGTATTGGTAAACAAGAAATTCGTTGGGCTTGGGTGATATTGTTGCTAGGGCTTGTTGTGCTGTTATTTATGACATTACCACCACTGGCTGTTGATTTGTCGACGGTTGGTTGGTACGGCCGTTTCGATTTGCGCTTAATCAAAACAGATAATCTCACCGATTGGGTACGTAATATCGTTTTATTTATACCCTTCGGGTTTGGTTTATCAGCCTTATTTGGGCGTAAACGGCCTGCACTGAGTCTGTCGAAGTGGCCGTTTCTCAACACATTTCTTCTGACTACTCTCTTCGGTTTTTTGCTTTCACTCTCGATCGAAATCTATCAAGCCCTAAACCCTTATCGAGAACCCGCACTTGCGGATGTAGCTGCCAACACACTGGGTGCGGCAGTAGGCAGTGGCTTGTTTCTGTTAGCAGGCCAATTTATTCTCCACAGCCTCGTGCTCCTAACCGGGGGCACACGACGCTTTATGCAACAGCATAAAGTGGCAGCCGGGCTGGTTTTATTGATTTTGTTTATTGGCTATCTTGGTTTGGTTTGGCAGGGTATCTACACACTGCAACAGCAAGTGAGCCTTGCCAATTGGGACATGCGTGTGCCGCTCTCATTGGGTAATGTGAAAACAGGCGAGCTGCCCTGGGCGGGAACGGTTTCAGAACTGCTGCTGGCGGATGAAGCTTTGGACGTTACGGCCGTTTCTGCATTGCTAGCAGGAACACCCATTGAAGACCTCATTGATGAGACCACCAACACAACCCGGGCAACATTCCCGGATAACCCGGTCCTTATCGATCATGCAGGCAAAAATATAACCTTTAATCGGATAGAAGAATTTGGCGCAAGCTGGTTGCTAACTGATGATATTATCGGGTGGTGGGCTGAAGATATGCGCATGGCGGATCAATTTACAATTGGTTTGCAATTAGCGGCGGCGACTGCCAATCAAACCGAATCTGGCCGAATTTTAGCCATGACACATCATCCCTTTGTCAGCAATATCAGCCTCGAACAACAAGGCACAGATTTAATTATTTTGCTGCGCACCGTTTTGGCGGGTGAAAATGATAAACGCCCAGAGTGGGTGCTGCCCAACTTTTTTGAAGACACAAATCCCCATTTTGTCGTCTTGACTTTTGATGGTCAAAGCCTCAACTTATATCGCGATGCGAGCAATGAAAGCTGGCAAATTCCCTACACCGCCGACATCATCTATTATCGCTATTTACACCCGATTCCGCGCTGGCGAGTGCAAGTTGGCTTTTCTTTATGGTTGTACCGCTTGCTATTTTATCTGTTAACGGCCGTGCCGTTGGGATTATTTTGGGGTGCATTTGTGGCTTTATGGCCGCGCCGTTGGTTACAGGTATTGATGCTTGTTTTGGGTGTGATTTTAGTGGGGGGGGGTCTGGAAACAGCTTTGATTTTGCCGCGTGCTGATTTGCGTTGGGGGCGAGTTTTGTTAGGGACGGGAGTAACGGCCGTGACTGCAATATGGACAATCCGACAAATGTCACGCTGGCTGCTTTCTACCGCACCTGTTGGCTGACTTTCTCCCTGCTCCAGAAGCCAAAATAACAAATGCGTCAGGGTTGTGTAGACGTGCGCAATGCTTCGTATGCTGTGCCCAGCAGGGCGGCGTTGGGGTTGCGAATCACATGCACCGGCATGCGTGCCATCAAATCGCTGAAACGCCCTTTGCGTTGAAAAAGTGCCATGAAACGGCTGGCTTGTAGTTGTGGCAAGATGCGTGGTGGAATGCCACCGCCAATATAAACGCCACCCGTTGCCAACACTTTAAGCGCCAGATTCGCAGCTTCGGTGCCCAAAATTTCCATGAAAAGGTCAAGCGTACGCGCACAAATGGCAATGTCGTGGGATGTAGAAACGGCCGTTTGTACAATGATAGGTGTCGGATCAGCTGCTTTGGCTAGCTGCTCACGCAGCCATTCCGGCTCATCAAACGCTTCGCTTTCGCGTAAATATTGGTAGATATTGGGAATACCCATGCCAGAACAAAGCCGTTCATAACTGACATGATCGAGCCGCTTTTGCCAATATGCCAATAAATTTGATTGTTGTGGCGTGATTGGTGCAAAGGCGGCATGACCTCCTTCGGAAGGATAGGCTTCATAACGGTCACCTGTCCACACCAGAAAGGCTTCTCCCAGCCCTGTGCCTGGCGCGATGACTGCTATCGCGCCATGCGGTTCCGGATCGCCTGGATGCAGAACCATGACATCATCTGCTTGAAGATGTGGCACAGCATTTGCAATCGCTTCCAAGTCGTTTAACAGTTTGGTTTCCACGCCAAAACGGGTGGTGATGGCTTTGGCATCAATAACCCAGGGTAAATTGGTGACCTCAACTCGATTTTCAACGACGGGGCCGGCAATACCAAAACTGGCACCGCTGAGCGTGCCAACGAAATCGGCCAGAAAAGTTTCTATAATAGTTTCTAGAGAGTCGAAATCCCCGCTCGGAAAAACAGCTTCACGCAAAGGTTGATGTTCAAACTCAGCCCCACCACCCTCTTTGAATAAGGCTAATACAGTTTTTGTACCACCAATATCACCGGTTAGTAACATGTTCCCACCTCTGATCTGGGCGACCACAAAGGTTCACCCCTCCTTGTTTTTATGCAATCACGAATGGAAAATCTCAAACCCAACTCGTGAGATTTGCGTGATTCGTGGCAAAATCTAGCCTTAACTTTCTATCTTTACCACAGGATAGAAGGCAACATGTCCGGTAATGTTTTTTGCTGCCAATTTAGGCTGTGGATAATACCAGGCTGCATTACTCGCTTCCTTGCCGTCTACCACAATATTATAGTAACTTGCGACGCCTTTCCAAAGGCAAGTTGTATTACGATTACTTTTATAGAAATATTCTTGTTTGATTGAGTTGGGTGGAAAATAAGTGTTGCCTTCAACACGTTCTGTTTGTTCGCTTTCTGCAATCACAACACCATTATAGATTGCTTTTGCCATATTGTTTGTTGCTCCTCGTATGATATGGTGGCTCTATGGGAATTTATGGGCCTTGTAAAACTTGCAAGAGGGTTTCGTACATTTCGGTACAACCTTTACAATGATCGAGATGAAGTCGGACATACGGCATTAGGTTTACAGCTTCTTGTTCATTGGCTGCGACGATTTCCACATACTCATCCAACAAGTCAAATGTTTCTGCGCATGAATATTCACCTTCTTTGGTCTGTTCCAAGAGCTGCATGAGCAGCGTGACTGCTTGTGCATCCTCAATTGCAGCCATATCCACGGTAGTGGTCGTTGTCTGTGTGACCATTACCTGCCTGCCGACTCGTTTTGATTCTATATATTGTCGTATGCGTTCGATTAAATTGCTCATCTGGTATAATGACGGTTTGAATAACAAGCTTCTTACATATTTGAGTATGAATTGGATTTATTCAAAAATGGCTAACACTTCGGTTGGGGATAGACCTTCTTCCGCAAGTTGTTTCTTCAGTCGCATTCGTGCGTCATGCAACAGTTTATAGACGGCATTAGGCTTCATATCCATTTGTTTGGCAACAACGGCCGTTGACTTGCCCTCAAAAATAGAAGCTTTCATGACCATCCGTTGTTTATCTGTGAGTTCGTTTTCGATTAGCTCGTTAATGTGCAGCAGCATTGCATTGCGGGCAGTCTGGTTTTCCGGCTGTGGTGCAGGATCCGCTGTGTAGCTGGGGGTATATTCCCCATCTTCGCGTTCTGTGATTTGCTCAAGCGAGTTGTCTTGCCAACGTTTGCGCCGCAATTCGGTCAGGGCAATATGGATGGTGATTTTATGTGCCCACGTTGTGAACTTGCTGTGGCCAGCAAAGGTGTCTTTTTTTGCCAGAATTTTTAACAACGCCTCTTGTATAAAATCTTCTGCCATGGTGTCGAATTCAGGCGCAGAGGTATCTACGCGACCCAACAGCCCTCGTTGTAAACCATTCATAAGGATAATGCGTAAATCTGAAAGCGCGGCTTCGAGCTGCGAGTCGTTTGTAGATAATGCCTGGAGCCATTCGTCGTTTGTGCGTTCGATCACATGTGTTCCTATTTTGCTGTGCTTCAGACAATTGTCCTAATTCACGGCGGATTGTAGCGGTAGTTGCAGTCATCTTAATTTCCATTAGGCTACCTCAAATCAAGTTTTCTTCCAATAGCTTAACCGAAAATCAGGTTGCATTCAATAGCAGTGGCGGCCTCAAATTTTACTATACAAACAAAAACGGCCATATTCGCAAGGATACGGCCGTTTGCCTGCAAAAACCAAAAATTCAAGTGCCAATACAACTAGCGTCGACGACCTCGAGCCTGCATCCCAATGGGAACCGGGCGGGTACTGCGTGACGTTGGCGGACCATTATGATTACTGGAAGGAGGTGCAGCCGTCATCGGGGCTGGTGTGTTAGCACGCGGCGGTGAGGTTTTGGGCTTTGCCGTATGCGGCACCAAGCGCACCCCTGTTGGCTGAGCCTGACGTGATTGGGTGCTGCTCCTACGTTGACCAGATAAATCGAACAAATGCTCACCCGCCACGGAAAATGCACCAATAAATAAAATACGTGTTAGCCAGACCAAAATTGCCACAAATAAAGGTACAGCTTTCAGCAATTGTCCACGGCTTAAAACTTCATTGCCAAGATCATGGGAAAGTAATGTCAAGTTAACTGCCCACCAGGTCATAATGGCGTTCATCGTCGCGCCGAGCAGCCAAGCACCCATTAGATACCAGACAAACTTGGGTTCATCATGCCCGCGTTCAGGTGTAAATAAACGTGATAAGCCAGCAAAATCAATCGCACAAAAAGCAAATGCTAAAATCGCGGCCCATGTAAAACGCCAAAATTGACGATCACCCAGCAAACTCTCTAGAGCATAACGCGTCGTATCAAAATTAAAAATCTCAAACGCAAAAAGAGCGATCACCAAGACCACTCCTATTAAAATTTTGCGAGGAATGGCGAACGTTGCATTAGAACCTCCTAGTTGTCTGAAGGAATCTTGTATATGCTTGTGGCCTTTCCCCGTTTGCAAATAGTTTGCCATTTCAGCCTCTCCTCACCGCAAACGGAATGCGGTATTCGTAACCCTTTCCCGAATCCCAACAAAAAGAGGAAGAGCTGATGAGCCACAGCATTATTAAAGGCTGTACACACTCACCAGCTCCAAAAAGGGGGAGGGAAGGAGGGAAGAGGGTTCGTATATCTGCAAGTATATTAGCACATATGTTCTAGTATGTCAATCAGAATTAGAACGAATTACTGGATACTGGCGTTTTTATTTTACCGGAGGAGATATGTCAGGTTTTATAATCAGTTTGTTCTCGCGCTGCTCGTGGTAGAAACCTGACATGTCTAGAATTCGCCGGACTCCAGCGAATTAGAACAAAATGGGTTATTCTCAGAGAGTTGTTGGGTTTTGGCGTAGTGGATAGCGTGACAAAGCCACAATCAAAAAGCCTTGATGACTTGTATATCGGTCGTCAACCGCCTGGAATCCTGCAGGCTCAGAATGAATCATTTGAAGTTAATTGTCGTTGGGGACAAGGGAATAATCGTAGGGTTCAACACCGGGGCCGTAATGGAAAACATTGGGATAGGGGATATAATTACTGACAACGGTTTCGTCTATTATCAGATCGCCTTCTGAATTATAAACTTCACGATCTACATATACATCCGCACCAATCGTGGCCCAGTCGATTTGCACAACAGTTCCCGGCTCTAAATCAGGGTCAAATTCCCATATATCTTCTTCAGGAGCTGGTGTTTCATTCGTAAAGAGCGGTTCGGTCTTAATCACCTCACGCCCCATATCTGTACTATAGAACTTAAAGGTGAGGGCTTCGAGTTCTTCGTTGTAATAGTTCTCAATTAACAAATGATAAGGGGTATTGTTGATAAATTTTGTGTCTACAATCGGTGAGAAGACGGTCGCATCCATGCCTGGGCCTTGTCCATCGTTGTAATAGCCCAGCATATACCCATGTGCCCAGCGCTCGGTAATCGGAAAACCACTTAAAAATGCGGCTTGATACAGCGTCGTGCTGACCTGACACACGCCGCCACCGACACCTTTGATCGTACGGCCGCCTACAATAATCAAACCTTCTTCATAGCCATCAGACTCGCTGATGCTGCCTAAATATTTGTTGAAGGAAAACTCATCACCCGGAGCAACAACGATACCAAAGAAATTCGCAGCAGAGCGGGCGATGTTGTGTTTACGCGCATCGGTAGAACCATAGAACCATGTCGTTGTCGAAGTGATCAGTTCAGTTATGCCGAGTTCAGCGGCGGTGGCATTGTCATGAACGGTGGGTGCAATTTCTGTGAG
>JAGRDI010000176.1:31149-44949 GCA_020432765.1 Anaerolineales bacterium
GCATCGATATCGAGCGCACGGCCGTTAACATGTGCCGCTACTAAAACCAATTCTTCCGTATCATCATCAAAATAGAAACGTGCATTGGTTGGTTCGCGATAGAGTTCGGTCTCAAATTGGCGCAGCCAGTGGCGCACCGCATTTTCGTCAACGATGACATTTTGGCTGGTGTTGCCGTTGTTGTTTGCAACAGTATCGACTCGCAGCCAACTGGCTAATGTTTCTTGCGGCAAAGTGATGCTGCCAATGTCCAAATCATCGAGCGGTTCAGCCAGGTAAAAACTCATGGGGCCAGCGAGGATATTCTGGATTTCGGCGGTAACGGCCGTATCGTCAAACAATACCGGCTCGATCTCGTGAATCAGCAGCTCAATTTCTGCATTTTGGAAATTCAGCAGCAGCGGTTGTAGACGTGCATGCAAATCGGCCGTATCTAATTCGCGACCGGGTTCACCGGGCAAAAATCCAACCTTCCCATCACTATAACTCAAAGCAGCATCCGTAGCCGGTTGGTTGATTTCCGCCGCCAAAGCACGCAGGGCCGCATCATATTGGCCGGCGTCCATGAGAAGAGTGGGGTTGAGAGAACGGCCGTAATAATAACTAGCAAACATCTCTTGCAAACGACCTGCCGGGCTGCCTGAGCGCCCGATGTTCAAAGCTGCCTGCACAGTCTCATCGACTTCAACACTAAGCCCCAAATCGGCAGGTGCATACGTCCATTCAGCAGGATGGTTCTTATCCTGCAGGACAATGACACCCTCCTGAACATAAGGAAATGCACCAGCCAGCGCAGCTTTAGCCTCGGCGGGTGTCATCTGGCTTAAATCGACATCCCCCACCGATACACCTGAGTAGATCAAACCAGCGTGTTTTGCTTGGTACCGCGAAACGCCATAAGCCAGGATCAGTGCCAGCACCGCGAATGTCACCAAAGGCGGCAGCAGTAGATAGCCGATTTTTCGGCCCCATCCTGTTTGGGTTGTTTGTTCTTGCGATACAGAAGTATGCATAAATAGTTTTTTGCTGAGTCGGACGTTCTGAATTTACACGAATTAAGTCAAAAATCTGTGACCAAAATCAAAAATCACAACGCTGTTAGCTAATCAACACTCTAAAATATTTTACAAACGTCAAATTATAGCCACAGCGCGATTTAGCTGCGAATAGGCTCATGCTGAATTCACGCAAGTGTAACGGCAAAAATGATCGAACACTGTGGGAGAGATCACATAACAATTTGAGGTAACATTTTATGACTAAGCTAATCCTGGCGTGCTGAACGGCTGAATGTTTTACGAATCGGGCTGCGCTTCCTGCCAAATACGTTCAAACTCTTCAACAAATTGCGCCGCAAATTCAGGATCATGCACAATGACGATATTCTCATCATTTTTGTAATTAGCACTTTCGGAGAAGTTAAATGAGCCTAATAAAACAGTTTCACGATCGATGATGAAGACTTTATGATGCATAATCCGCGGATTGCCGTCGCGACGTACATCTAAATTGGCAAGTTCTGTCGCTTCCATATAGGGATAGAAGCTGTAAATCGTGTCTGAACCGCTGTTTTCAAACACGCCGCGTACTGACACGCCAGCATCTGCCCGCCCCAGCAGCGCCTCACCTATCACATTGTCAGTGAAGGAAAACGCCATAAACAGGATTTCTTCCTCTGCACGCGCAACCAAGCGCCCGATCAAAGGAGAAATTTCAGTTTCCGGCGCAAAATAATTTTCGACGGTGACACCTTCGATAGTTAATCTGGTACTGGGTGTGTTTTCTGGCGAGTCGGGACCAAAGCTGCGATCGATATACATTTCGTCCATTTCTGTGATGTAGTTGAGAGCAAGTGCGGGCGAATCGAAACGCACCAGGTTATTGTTGTTACAATAGACGCCATTGCTGGTGTAGTTCATGGAGCCTGTCCAGACAATACGGCCGTCGATCACCATAAATTTGTTATGCATCAAGGCACGGCGTTTGTCCTCAGGTACGCTGATGCCATTGCGGCGTAAGCGACGAATCGAACTTTGGGCAGCGTTGGTACTGTCTGTGACCACGCGCACGGGAATGCCGCGTTTTTCCATCTCAATCAGTGCATTCACAATCGGTTCGGCATCCAGATCAAAGGCGGCGACATCAATGCTCTCTTGGGCAGCCAGGATTTCGGCGGCTAACATTTCATCCAAGCCACCACTACGCGCTTCAGGGGGGACACAATTCGGTTCGGTAAAATAGATCGCGTACCAGGGAACGGCCGTATCATCTGCCAGAATGATTGGGTCGGGGTTTGCTGCTGGGGTAGGTGTTGTAACGGCTTCAACCGTTACAATGATCTCTCCTATTTGACTGGGAATATCTTGTAGAACGGCCGTGTTCACGCAACCGCTCAAAAACAAGAGGCAAACAATGAAGACGATTTGCCTAAACTTAGAAAGCAGGCGCATAAAATTATCCATTTATCACTGTGTTGCAGGATTGCTTACGACTTTGAATCCGGTGCAAAGCCGGCCAATTCTTTGAAGCGGTCGCCTTCTTGTAGCAGATAGTAAGGCAGCCAGGCGACGCCGAATAAATCAACGTTAATGTCTTTTTTGTAGGGTGAAACACCAATTTCGGTCGTGTCCTCAGCGATTTCAATCCATTTTGCTTCGATTTCTTCCAGACGTTCTTCTAGTTCTGCCTGTAATTCTTCCAATTCACGTTGCAAAGCAGCGATCTCTTCTTTGGATTCTTCTACATCTTCTTTGGCACGTGCAGACATGCTGCGCTTGGACATGGCCGTTGAAATGCTGCGTTTACGTTTTGAGAACAGACTGAATACTGTTTCAGCATAGGAGGTCATTTCATTTTGTTTACGCCGAGACAGTTCAGCTTCGTCCTCACGCAGTTCACGTTCTTCACGGTCTAGCTTTTTCTTTAGGGCATCGATTTTGCGTTCGTAAGAAGCTTCCAATTTATCAACTTCTAGCTCTTGTTTATCTTCAGCCGCTTCCACACACAGTGCATGGAATTTTTCCTCTGATACATTCGGCTCGACATAAATCGCTAGAGTCTCATTGGCACGCACAGTGACTTCAATTTCACGATAGACCCAATCGGTAAAGTCGCTTTTTATGCTGCGCAAGGTTCTGCCATCTGACAGCGGCGCTTCTAAGGCTGTAAAACGTGCATTTAATTCAGGTTTGCGTTCCAGGCTGCGTGGATCAATACCATTACCCATATGTGTTTCCCAGTGGATGTTACCGCGTTTATCAGGTTCTTGTACGATGGCAGCGATAGTGATTTCTGTATCGAGATTATATTTTCGATTGGTAAATTGCACTTCGGCCTGGGCAAATAAAACTGGCCGGTATAACAGGCCTTTTTGTTGGGTATCGGGGATAAGGGAACGGCCGTCTTCCCGTTCAGCTTCAGATAAGGTCAAATTATTCGGTAGGAAATATTCTTCAATGCCACTAGGCACAACAGCACGTGTTTCAGTACCGGGCAGTTGTATCTCGGGTTCTGGTTCGGACATCGTTTGGAGGGCTGCGGTTGTGGGAATGGCTGCGGCCGTTTCTGGTTGTGGAGCCTCACCTGCCAATGCATTTAAGGCCGGAATTTTTATGCGCGTTACCGGACCAGCCAAATAATTCATCGCCCAACGTGTTTGGAACAAAACCGGCTGTTTCTCATGCACATTACGCAGTAAAAACACACGCTTGCCCAAAGAAGAAATCAAATCATCATACTCACGTTTATCCAAACCGTCGCCCAACGCTGTTGACAAGCCATCCAATAAACGTTGTTTATCTTGTTCGGTACCTAACTTGCCGATAAACCAAGTGCCGGCGTTGGAAAGCGCTTTGTAATCAATATCCACAGGGTTTTGGGAGGCAAGCACCATGCCGACGCCAAACGCACGTGCTTGTTTGAGCATGCGTAACATCGGTTCTTTCGAAGGTGGATTGCCAACCGGAGGCAGATAACCAAATATTTCATCGAAATAAACGAGCGCACGCAAAGAGGTTGTACCACTCTGTGAACGCATCCAGGTTTCAACGGCCGCATAGAGCAGCGTGACAAAAAACATGCGCTCAGTTTCACTCAAGTGGGCGATGTAGAAAATGGTGTGGCGAGGACGGCCGTCGGCATCATAAAGCATTTGCCGGATATCAAGCGGCTCACCCTCAATCCAGGCCTGAAATGCAGGTGAGGCCATAATATTATTGAGCATCATCGCCAAATCAAAACGCGCTTTTTCAGGAAAGAAGGTGTTGACATCAAAAAAGCCCAATTTCTCAAATGGCGGGTTTTGTGTCTGCATGATCAAACTGCCCAAGTCTAAATCTTTGCCCTGGCTCCACGCATTTTCAAAGATATTGGCCAGCAAAATATGTTCACGCGAGCGCACAGGATCAATATCTTTCAAGCCAATCAAACCCAACAGCGCGGTGACGGTGCCGGAGATTTGTTCACGCAAAAGCTCCTTATTGTTCTCCCAAGGAATGTCCGGGGCAGCCAAAGACGCCAAAATACTCACAGAATAACCTGCATCTGAGCCGGGCGTATAAACAGCAAAACGCGGACCGTCTTTTAATGCTTGAATGCGCTCTGGTGTGACATCCCATTTTGCCAGGCCATTTCGCCACAAATCTGCTGTCGCTGCAGCAACTTCATCAATGCTTTTGTCTTCGCGGCGTGCTGCATCTGCATTCACCCACGGGGCAAAATCAGTTGGCAACAGGTCTGGGAAATGTAATAAAGTGTTGGTGATATCCCCTTTTGGATCGATCATGATCGCTGGTATATCTTTAAGTGCTGCTTCTTCAAGCAGATCGATGCATAATCCGGTCTTGCCGGAACCAGTCATACCAACCACCACAGCGTGGGTTGTTAGATCATCGGGATCATAGAGCAGGGGGTCTAAAGTCGTTTCACCTGCTGCGGTATCAAATTGGCGTCCAAGATAGAATTTGCCATCGGTGTCGATCATGAAAGGTTCTCCTCTAAACAGTTTGAATCATTGATTTCACATTCAAAATTAAAGCGGGAAACGGCCGTTTCGTCAATGGCAGTTCTTCACCCAATATTTATGGCTTGCAGTTGTTAGATCAGGCAAAATGGGAGCGGCGAGAGGAAAACAAATGAAGTAACTCCCACCAGGCAGGTTCAATCTTGCCAACTGTAAGCCCACTCGCAAGTTGTATGGTTGAAACTTGTTGTAGATTTGTCAACTTTTCTCGTCACAAAGGTTGACGAATCTCTGTGTTAGAAAAAGAACGTAATGGCTAAGGCAGCGAAAAGTAATGGAAGATAACTTGCCAACCGAAAACAGTGTATATGAATTTTACGGCTGTCCATATTTTGGTCTAATTGCAGATTCAGGTACCAAAGCGTTGTTCCATACACGTGATGGCAGTTGTCATGCAACAGCAAAGCCAACTTTACTGGAGCTGGAATATCAAGATGAATTTTGCCTTAGCAGTCAACATGAAAACTGTCCGGTTTATGTTCAATTTACTGAAAGCCATACACCTCCAAATTTGACATTTCGCAAAGGGTTTTGGGTCCCTGCAAAAGCAACAACATCCATCTCTCAACGTAGTAAACGGATTTTGGCTGGCGTATTCCTGCTTTTGTTATTAAGCGTAGTCGGTTTTTGGCTTATCAATCAAAATGAGAAAATACCAGCTTTTGCACAGACAGTGCCGACGAACACACCAACGGCAACCATTGTACCCAGCCGCACAAGATTAACAGCACCTGCCGCGATTATTTTACAACTATCACCTACCAAGACAGTGACGCCAACTCTAACTCAAACCAGTTCGCCAACACCCAAACCCAGTGCCACATCCACGCCGGAAGTGACGACAACAATGACCGCAAGTGCCACTGCAAGTGCCACTGCCACCGCAAGTGCCACACCAACAATGACGGCAACGGCAACCAATGAACCATCGGCTACACCATCCTCAACATCTACGCAAACGGCCACGGCCGTACCCGCCACGCAACTGCCTCCGGTACCGACAACGACACCCGTGTCAACGGCAACCGAACCCCCACCACAGCCAACATCTGGGCCACCAGCTCCAACGGCCACAAAAATTTCGCTTACCCCATAAAACAAGCTCAATCAAGTCGTTAAGCGGCGTTTATTTTCAGATTGATTTTGGCTTCTGTGCAAAGATGAGGTCATATTCAACCTGCCACAATCGCGTGTCAATCGCGACTAAACCCAGGTTTTGTAACAAGGCTTCAAAGGTTTGTGGATCGCGATAGCGTCCAACGAAGGCTTTGGCTTCCCAGCCTCGGCGGCGCGTCACCAATAAAACACCACCCGGTTGTAACACACGCACCATTTCGTGCAGGGCTGCTACGTCATCGGGGAAAAATTCGAGAGCTTCCAAACTGGTAACGGCTTGGAAGTAATCCGCAGGAAAGGGTAATTTGTCTGCCACGCCTTGAATTAGGGGGGCACGGTCGCCAAACGGCCGTATCTTCTCCGCCGCCCAATCCAACATCTTTTCTGACGCATCAAGCCCATACACACGCCCATGAAAAAGCGGATCATTGAGCACATGGTAGGGCAAGCGTCCTGTGCCAGTGGCAACATCTAAAATGCGCGGGGCGGGCTGATTGGTTAGGGATTGGAGCAACGGCCGTACCACAAAAAACTGCTCCGTTTCAGTCCCAAACTGCTTGATGTCGTCATATTTGTGCGCCGTCAGATCGTATAACCAGACTACAACACGCCGCCCCAGAAACACACCTTCAGTCACGACAAGCAGCCAATAGGCAAGCAAGCCGAACAATATCAAAACAAATAGCAGGCATAAAAACCACATTAGCATGTCACGATTGTACAGTGGAAATAATTTTTGAGTTAACCATTCACGCCACGTACTGTTGTGGTCGGTTAGCTGTTCAATACCTTAGCTTGTCAGCAAGCTGATTAGCTCACCACTAACGTAATCATCAATATGCAACTTATTCATATTCATTGTGTTATAAAACCAATCATATCAAGTAACAGCTTAAGTCATATTCAGGACAAAATTTTATGAACACAAATGTATCCACCAAACGACGCGTGGTAATTACTGGCATAGGTACACTCAATCCACTCGGCAACGATGTAACCACAACTTGGCACAACATCGCGGCGGGCAATAGTGGGATTGGCTCCATCACATTGTTTGATGCCACTGAGTATAAAGCGCAAATCGCTGGTGAAGTAAAAGGGTTTGATCCCACAACGTTGTTTGGCCGTAAAGAGGCACGCCGACTTTCACGCATGTCCCAATTTGGCTTAGCTGCTGCCAACCAGGCACTCGATGATGCACAAATCGACATTTCAGACAGCAACCGTGATCGGATTGGCGTGGTTATTGGTAGTGGTATGGGCAGCCTGGATCCGATCGTGGACAATGTCAATATCCTGAATGAGCGTGGTCCCAACCGGCTCAGCCCTTTTTTTGTACCGATGATGTTGGCTGACACACCTGCAGCGGCAGTTTCTATTGCACATGGACTCACTGGTCCCAATATGTCTGTCGCCACAGCTTGTGCCACTGGCAATAATGCCATCGGCGAGGCCGCTGCTATTATCACACGTGGCGCGGCCGATGTTATGGTGGCTGGTGGTGCGGAAGCCTGTATTTTGCCAGTCGCCATCGCCGGTTTTGCGATTATGAATGCCTTATCAACACTGAATGATTCCCCCCAACAAGCCGCACGCCCATTTGACCTGGATCGCAGTGGTTTTGTCACAGCTGAAGGCGCGGCTATTCTAATCCTGGAGGCTTACGAATACGCGCAGGCACGAGGGGCAACAATATATGGGGAACTATTGGGTTATGGTACGAGTGCCGACGCGTATCACATTTCACAGCCTAAAGAAGATGGCTCCGGCGCTGCCAGAGCTATGCAAGCTGCGTTAGATGATGCTGACCTGCAACCAGAGGCCATTGAATACATCAATGCGCATGGTACCGGTACCCAACTAAACGACAAGGCAGAAACGGCCGCTATCAAAACAGTGTTTGGTGAACATGCTTACAACATACCCATCAGTTCGACTAAATCGATGCATGGACATTTATTAGGGGCTGTAGGGGCTTTAGAAGCGATTATCGGTTTGCAAAGCATGGCACATAATTTGTTGCCACCAACAATTAATTTGGATACGGCCGATCCCGATTGCGATCTCGATTATGTCCCCAACACTGCACGCAAAGCCACCATCAACACAGTCATGTCCAACGGATTTGGTTTAGGTGGCCATAACGCCACAATTATTTTATCAAAGCTCACCTAAATCATGTAATTTTTGTTCCAAATCATGTTCCGTGCCCTGCATACCCTTATCAATGTGCGGATAAGTCAACCAGACCAACATAAACCCAAACATAGCACCTGTGAATGTGCGTAAGAAGGGTGAGCTTTCGCGTAAGGGAAAAACAGCATTGAGGAAGCTTAATGGTGGCAGTGCTGTGCCATATTGGCTCAATAATTGACTAAACCCATCCAGGGCAATGGGTCCCAATCCAAATAGGATAAACGCCCATACCGGCAGCGGTTTGACTGTACGGAAGCGGCGTAACAGGCCAAAAAGCAGCCCGCCAAGTAACACAAAACCATAAATCGCCATATCGCGTTCACACAAAGCCATCTTATAGCCTAGGGTTGCATTACCCAGAAAACGACGAGCGGGCAGCAAAAAAGTAGCCCATTGGGCTGGGTCCGGCGAAGCGGCGGCAAATTCTGGAATGCCATCCATATACGCTTCGATGGGCACAAGGTCTGTCCCTGCCAGTTCACGCGGATAGGCATATTGCTCTCCGCCAATGAAGAACGAGCGTGAGGCCATTTGGTGGCAAAGTGGACTGTAAATGGTGTAAACCATTTGCGCCGGGCGTGTAGCTCCCATGCTCATGAGGATAGGAGCCAATATGGGCAAACCAATGTAAATGGCGATAATTGTGTTGAGCAGAGCCAGCCAATGCCGACTTACCCAATAGACCATTTTGTCTATGCGGATGGTTAAACGGTCAGGGCGTTGTTTGTCTGGGGTGGAGTTGGTTGTCATATGGGAGGAGTTTAGCAGAAATATCTATTTTTCATAGCTTGGCGCAAAAATTCACAGATGCAAATACGAAGTCGTCTTCACCAACTGATAGATAATCTACGTATCCGTCTGCGGCAAGATGTCTGCTAGATATTCATTTAGCTGGCCTTCAGTGAGTAAACCGCGATGAATATTTGTGACTTTACCATTGGCATTTATGAAAAACGTTGCTGGCAATCCAACAGCCCCATAGGCATTGGCAACTTTATGCCCTGTGTCTAGTAATGGGGTGAATGTCAAACCCAATTCGTCATAGAAGAAGCGGCGTACATAATCTGGATCCTCATCATAGTTGACAGCTAAAATAGCCAGCTCATCATCCGAATAACGTGCGCGGATTTTTTGGAATTCTGGCATTTCCAAGCGACATGGCGCACACCAGGTTGCCCAAAAGTTGACTAATATTGGCCGCCCAGCATAATCGCCTAGAGCGATTTCATTGCCATCTAAATCGTTGAGTGTGAAGGCATGGGCTTGGTCACCAATATTCAAGGGTGCACCACTGAGGGGAATGGGAATTTCTCCATCGTCTGCGCCGAGGTCTGGTATTTGCTCAAACACGGCCGTTTCATCCCCACTACCAAAAAGGTCGCCACCAAACAGCAATAATGCCAGGGCAATCCCTAAAACAAAAATGCCTCCAATAAATATCCAGGGGTTACGGCCGTTGCTTTCGTTATTCTCGCGCATATATCCTTGAAGTAACTATTTAAGGAACAAGAGGAACACGGAGAAATTGGAGGAAAACCACAAAGCTTTCAAGGTCGTTTCTCGAAAATCTCTCCATAAAACCCTGTATCTACTCCGTAAAACTCCGTGTAATTGTATTAGCAGGTATCTACCCATTAAAGAATGTAATTACCTTATCCTCAATGTCTGCAAACCAAATTGCTAGATCGGGTGGCACCAGGGAATTGAATGTAGCCAAGCGACTGCTTAATAATAATAAACCCATAAAAATAAAAAGGAGTCCACTAATGGTTTGGGTTGAGTGTAAGTGCAAGGTCGTACGATGATCACCTGGGGTTGTAAAAATCCACAAAGCGACTCCACCTAACGCAATGACCAGTAAACCGATTTCGTGAACGGGTGTAAACGTTTGCGCACTAAATAATGGTAAGTTGCGGAACGCATATTCACCAACCGCAACCAAAATGCGCCAAATTGCGAAAGCCCAGATGGCTCCGATGACAAACATATGCACATTCACGTCCCAGCCTTTACCGCGCATGATGCGCCAAAACAAGCTTTTACGGCTGGCACGGCCAAAGAATGTGGAAACAATGATTAATGGCAGTCCCAATCCCATTGCATAAATGAACAACAACATCGTGCCATTGGCTACTGAAGCCGTTCCTGCGGCTAAAGTCAACACGGCACCTAAAATAGGGCCAACACAACTTGACCAACCCACAGCAAATGTCAAGCCAAATATAAAAGAACCCCACAACGAACGTTTGTCAACCTCATTATCATTGGTGTGCGTTGCCATACCGCTAAATCCACGCCCTAACAAACTCATCACACCAAAGACGAGTACAAAAGAACCGCCCAGCAGCAACAGTAGTTGTTGGTTATTTAAAAGCACGCGCCCTAATAAAGAAGCGCTAGCTCCCAGCAGCGCAAACATGCTGGCTAACCCTAACATAAAAATGACAGTATTCGCCAATATCTGTTTACGGCCGCTTTGGAAAGCAAAAGCAAAATAAGCAGGCAAAATGGGCAGAGTGCATGGGGATAAGAAGCTTAACAGCCCGCCCAAAAAGGCCAACACTGCCAGCGCTAAAAATGATTGATTCTGTAAACCAAAGCCGGTTTGTTCGGATTCTGGTTGGCCTAATGAACCGAAAATCAAAAAGCCAATAATTAGAATAACTACCCCGATAAGCATCATGCGCAATATTGAGCGCGGATTTTGAAGCGTGGGGGCTTTTATTTCTGACATAGTTCCATCTCCAGGGAAAAGGTTTTCTTACTTATACTTTTGACGCACATCATTTTATTGATCTTACTTACGGTCAGTGTCAATATGCCAGAATATCGGTGAAATTTGGTGTGATTGGTTACGAAACGGCCGTTTCTTCATCTTCTTGTAATATCTTCTCCATTAACTCAATATCTTTTTCCAGGTTGCGCTGTCGCATTGCCAGGCTTGCAATGTAGACCACAACAATCAACCACATTACAAAATACCCCAAAATCAAATAGCCGTTAAAGCGGTTAGCATCTACACTCGGCTGCATAAATGTCAGCAAATAAATTAATAAAGCCATCATGCTTCTCCTTGCAAATGTGCTGAAACACGCATTTTTAATCGTTTAACATCATCCGAAAGCCACTGCAAGCGAATCCGATTTACCAGCCAAGTTACATAAAAAATCGTAAATGCAATCACAGACACATTTAACGTAACTACCATTTTCAAGGAATCTACCCCAGAAAACTCTTGCAACCCTTCGGCTGCCCCTTGCGCCGCTTCGGTGGTGCCACCAAACACAACAGGGTGAATATCACGCAACACGCGAATGCTCACATAGGTCAGAATCACGGTCAAAAAAGAAACAATTACATAAATAGCTGCAAAACGCCCGCGTCGCTCCTCGTCTTCAATCGCACCGCGCAACATGAAATAGGCCGCATATGCCAGCCAAGCTATTGTCACGCCAGTGAGACGGGGGCTCCAAATCCACCACGCATTCCAAGCCGGTTTGCCCCATACCGAGCCAGCGACAATTGCCATGCTCAAAAATACAAGGCCAATCTCGACAGATGCCAAGGCCAATGTGTCCCACTTCTTATCTGGTTTGCGTAAAAACATTACGCCACCAATGAGTGCCACAAAGAAAACAAGCGCACCAACCCAGGCTGAACCCACATGAAAATAAAAAATGCGCTGGACGTTGCCCATCGTTTTTTCAACCGGAGCGTAAAAGAAATTCATTAGCAATGTGATAACAAGTGCAACAAAAGCGATTATATTCAATATTGTAACGTTGCGATTAATACGTGCATATTTCATAAAATGTCTCCTCTGTGATTACGGAATGCAGAATGCGAATTGCAGAATAATGTCAATTTCATTCCGCGCTCCACACTCGTTTTTATCATTCTACTACATATTTATAAGTAACCAGACCTGCTGATAGCATAAGCAAATCATACAACAAGACCAGATAAACGGCACTCTGTACTTCTCCCCAGAGGGGCAGTTGTGGGAACATATAGGCTGACGTTGCAATGGCCGCCGGCAGAACCAACGGCAAAGCCAAGGGCAAAAGCAGCACCGGCAGTAAAACCTCGCGTGAACGAGCCTGTATAGTCATCGAAGTCACGATCACTCCCGCAGCAATATAACCAACTGTGCCAAGTGTAAGAATAAGCAATACTTGTGGCCGCCAAAATGGTTTGTTAAAAAAGACAATAAAGAGCAAAACCAAGATGGCTTCAAGCAGCAGTGTGAAAAACGTAATACTGACGACTTTACCCAAATAAATGGCATTGCGTTGAATCGGCGCGATTAGCAAAGCATCGAAGGTTTGGTTTTCACGCTCAATGGATAATGAACGATTCAATCCTAAAGTACCTGCCAGCAAAATTGTAGCCCATAACAAACCGGTAGAAACTTCACGCACAGCGCCCATATTCGTTTCCAAGGCAAAGTTAAACATAATAACGGTTACCACAGAAAACATCACCATAATGCTCACAGTCTGACGAGTATGGCGCTCGATTCGCAAATCTTTCCAGACGACCGCCCATATTGAGCCAAGAAACGAATTGGTATTTGACTCTGCTTGTGGTGGAGCTGTCATTTGCGAATTCATGCTGCCTCTCCCGGCTTTGTTCGTTGTCGTTTTGGATTACGTTTTTTATGATTAGAGCGTGTGTGCTGGGTATACAAATCAAGGAATTCAGATGGTGTTGTGTCTGCACTTTTGATGTTTGCAACCAGGCGACCTTGTTTCAAGATCGCGATGCGTTGACATTGTTCAAGCCCATGTACAAGGTCATGGGTGATCATTAGTATAGTTCGGCCGTTTTCAGACTCTTGTTGCAACAGTGAATCCAACAACTGGGATGCCTCTTGATCTAATCCCGTATACGGTTCGTCTAAAAGCAGGACATCTGGCTCATGCAGCGTGGCACGCGCAATCGTCAAACGCTGTACCATACCGCGCGAAAACCCGCCTACCGTATCCCGCTGCCGCGCATATAAACCCACTTTCTTTAATGCTCTTTCTACCCTATCTTCAATATCTTGTAACTGATATAGTTTGGCAAAAAACGTTAAATTTTCAGCAGCGGTCAAATCATTGTAGAGCAATGATTGGTGTGACACCAAACCAATATGACGACGCACGCGTGCCGCGTGCTGTGGAAAGGGCCACCCCCCCACACTAACTTCTCCGGAAGTTGGCGCCAATAATGTAGCTACAATGCGTAATAATGTGCTTTTGCCTGCACCATTAGGGCCGACCAGGGTGACAAATTCACCTGGTTTTAAGTGGAGATCGACGCCACGCAAAGCCCAATTGAGTCCATAATCCTTGGTTAACCCGCGAATTTTTATCATATGGTCTCAATTTTAGTCCTGATTGAGCATGTGACAAACTATTTTACCTTTACGCATATCAATTATTGTCGGCAACAGCTATGGTAAATCGTTGATTTTCATTAAA
>JAGRDI010000177.1 GCA_020432765.1 Anaerolineales bacterium
GGCGCACCAACTCCCATCAAGTAACGCGGTTTATCTTGCGGCAGTACCGGATCGAGCCAGTCCAGCACTTGATACATTTCGGATTTGGTCTCGCCAACTGCCAAGCCGCCAATCGCATAACCGGGTAAGTCTAATTCCATGAGGAATTGGGCACTTGCGACGCGTAAATCTTGGAATTTACCGCCTTGAACAATGCCAAATAAAGCTTGGTCTGGTCGTATTTTGGCGGCCACACAACGTTTAGCCCAGGGATGAGTGCGCGTGAGCGATTTTTCGACATAGGCACGATCGTTAGGTGGTGGGCATTCATCAAACATCATAATGATGTCGGCACCGAGGTTTTCTTGGATAGCAATGCTTTTTTCGGGCGTAAAACGGTGTTCAGAACCATCAAGGTGGGATTTAAAGGTAACGCCGTCGGCATCAATTTTACGCGTATCGCTGAGGCTGAACACCTGGAAACCGCCGCTGTCAGTGAGAATGGGACCATGCCAACCCATAAAGTTGTGTAAACCGCCCATCGCAGCCACGATTTCGTCACCAGGCCGCAGATAGAGATGATAGGTATTGCCGAGGATGAGGTCAGCGCCCATCGCTTGCAAATCTGATGGGCGCATTGCTTTAACTGTGGCCTGCGTACCGACAGGCGCAAATACAGGTGTTTCAATGCTGCCGTGCGGAGTAAGGAAACGGCCGTTGCGTCCCCCACTCCCTGAATCAACTGCATCTATCTCAAAAGAAAAATCAAATGCCATATTTATATACCAGTTACACGGCGATCACGGAGAAGGCATGGAGCTTCACGGAGATTGAGGAGTTGTTGTTTCTCTCCCTTTGTTCTCCGTATAACTATTTTCTGTGCAACTGCCCTAATTCTCTAACACTACCTCAAGCTCTCTAATGCGTGCTTCTATTAATGCGACCAAATCGGTCAACATCGGGGTATCGAAGCGGAACTCCGCACCGGCAGCCGCAAACAGTTCCGGCAAGGTTTTTGTGCCACCTAAAGCCAATGCTTGACGATAATTAGCAACGGCAGCTGCCTGATCCTGCAACCCATTGCGCCATACCTGCAAAGCGCCCACTTCAGCCATGCCATATTCAATATAGTAAAACGGCACCTGGAAAATATGCAGTTTGCGATGCCAGCTCGACATACGTGCGGCTTCCAATCCTGACCAATCGACACCGCTCATGAAGCGTGACCATAAGGTATCCCATTCAGCATCACAAGCCGCCGGGTCAACGGCCGCTTCAGGATGTGTGTAAACCCAATGTTGGAACGCATCGACGACTGCCATATAGGGTAAAAAAAGGATTTCACTTTCTAGATGTTCGATTTGGGCGCGTGCAGATTCAGCCGGGGTATAAAATCCACCATAAGTATTGGTGAGATAAGGTGCTGTCAGCAATTCCATGCTCATAGAAGCAACTTCACAAAATTCCATCGGTGGTTCAGCTTGCCAGATATAAGGTAAATCGGCCGTTTCAAAGACATGGAAGGCATGGCCCGCTTCATGCAGCATGGTTTGTACATCGTCGTGTGTCCCCACACCATTCATGAAAATATACGGCCGTTTGCGTAAAGGCAGCGTGCTGCAAAAACCACCCAACGCTTTACTGGCGCGTGTATCCAAATCCAGCAGTTGTTCCTCAGCCATTGTCGCTATGTGACGGCCTAAAACTGGGTCAACTTGTTGGAAGATGTTCAAACTGCCCTGCACCAATGCATCTTCTCCTTGATAAGGTTTTAGTGCTGGTGCAGCACTAGTATCGACATCGATATCCCACGGACGCAAACACTCTAAACCTAAACGTTGGCGTTTGCGTTCATATATACGCTGCGCTGCGGGTACAACAACTGCTTCAATGGCCTGGTGGAATGTAAAACAATCCGCTGGTGAATAATCAAAACGCCCCATTTCGCGAAACATGTAGGCTCGATAATCGGGCAGCCCAGCATTGATTGCAATTTGTTGACGTAGGGGCAGCATACGGCCGTATAAATCATTGAGTTCATCACGCTTGCCCAACCAAAGCTGATTCGCTGCCTGCCAGGCACGTTCACGCACAGCACGATCTTTATCCTGTGAAAAAGCCCCTAACTGGCTGAGGTTTTTCTCTTCCCCATCCCAATCGACCTTCATTCCACCTGTAATTTTGTCGTATTCATTGGTGAGCCTGTCTAATTCAGTTTGCAAAGGGATATTTTCTGCGCGGAAGAGATCGGCTTCGTTGCGCAAATTGCGTAACACTAGATCGAGGTCTTGAATTCCATCAACGGCCGTTTCTGCGGCCAACAAGCGTTCTTTTAGCGCCTGGTCAGCACTTTTAAATGGCGGCACAACTTGTTCTAAAAAGTCTAAGAAAATCTGCTCTTTGTGGGTATCGGCCGTATCTAGCGCCTTCTCAATATAAATCATCGCACCAGCTTCTGTCAGCAGGGCTGTCAATTGCGACCAATCCTGCAGCCACTGCATTATCGTTTCAGTCGTAATCTCACGCTGCTGCAATTCTGCAAAATAAGGCGCAAATGTTTGCCATCGTGTAACATCAATTTCAGCAATAGATTTGGGAAGAGTGGGAAATGACATATTGTCTCCTTGAGTTTACTCTTGTAGTCGTTTTTACACAAAAATCAGAGAGTCCTTGTATTGTTTGCGACATTGTCGTTAAACAGTAAAAAAAAGCCCTTGCGCGGATGCAAGGGCTTCACAAATGAAGAAAAAAGGCGACGACGGGATTCGAACCCGTGATAAAGGTTTTGCAGACCCTTGCCTTACCACTTGGCGACGTCGCCAAAAACGAACGGCAGGCACAATGCCTGCCGATTCATTAGAGCGGGCGACGGGATTCGAACCCGTGGCCTTCTCCTTGGCAAGGAGACGTTCTACCACTGAACCACGCCCGCGAACTTGTTGCCTTCATGTTAAAAAGGATAATCAATGCCAGGACCCAGACTTGAACTGGGGACACCTGCATTTTCAGTGCAGTGCTCTACCAACTGAGCTATCCCGGCGAGACAAGGGACCAAGCTACTTGTTAAAGACGAGCG
>JAGRDI010000178.1 GCA_020432765.1 Anaerolineales bacterium
CAACAGCCCATTCGGCATGAGCATTTCCGGCGCGATAATGGCCGAAAGCACAGCCGGTGGTACAAAACGCAGCGCCTGGCGTATATTACCCGACAGCCGTACACGATCTGAAAGCAAAATAAGTGAAAGGCGAATAGCGTAGGTGAGTACTCCCATGCCGATGATGGCTAACCAAAGCTGCGTATTACTCACGGTTTCTCCGATTTTCCAATGTGTAACCAACAACAATACCAGTCAATGCGGCAGCCATGAGGTCGAGTTTGTAGGGTAAAGCGGCGGCAAGAATGGAAACGGCCGCTGCTGATGCAGCTGCTGCCAGAAACGGCCGTTCGCCCAACATGGGCACAATCATGCCAATAAATGTTAAAGCCAATGTGAAATCCAACGACCACCTGGCCGGCACCTGTGCACCCAAGAAAATGCCAACGGCCGTACTCAACTGCCAGCTTGTCCACAACGTCAACCCTGCGCCCAAAAAATAATAATGTTTGAAGCGCAGCGGTTTTGCACGGTCGTTGTAATGCAAAATGGCGACCACATATGCTTCATCAGTCAACAAATAAGCCAGCAGCCATTTCCAGGCGGATGAGAGACTGTGCAAATAGGGCGAGACGGAAGCGCTGTAAAGCAAATGTCGCAAATTGACCACAAATGTCGTCAGCCACAAAATGCTTAACGGCGTGCCTACACCAATTAACTGCACCCCAATAAACTGCGCCGACCCGGCAAACACAACCGCTGAGGTCGCCTGCGCGATCAATGGCGGCAAGCCGGCTGCCAGCGCCAACACCCCATAAATCAAGCCAAACGGCAGCACGCCAACCGCAATTGGCAGCTCGCCGCGAATGCCGCCCCACAATTCTTGTCGGCGCGTTGGATTGATCATGCTAAGCTGCATCCTTGGATAATTGGAAATTCACCATAAAGGTACGAAGGGTACAAAGTCGTGGAGGGTTGTGAGAAGATTATATTGTTACTTTGCCAGGTTGCAACGCTGCTTTTTATCTTGATGTTGTAAAGCGCTGCACTTGTCGGTATGATTTGGTACATAAGGTGGAGAGTATATCGTTTTCAGGATAATCAGAAAAGATGGAAGAGTACTAATGATTTATGACGAAGAATCTGACTATGACCTAGACCCCAAATCGGCCGTTCCACAAAATGGGAAACGGCCGTGGCCGGTACGTATGCTTACGCTGTTATTGTTTATCGAAGGGTTTGTTTTCTTGGGTGCCGCCCTGTATATCCTCAACGACATAGATTTTACCCAATACACAACCATTCAAGCGTATTGGATGCAAACTTTCCCACAAGAAATTATCTTCATGCTGCTTGCCATCCTTGCCTTTTGGGCTGCCATCGCCTTTGTCTCCTTGTGGCGGTCTGGCTGGGCTATTGCCATGTTGGCTCAAGGAATCACATTAGCTGTGGCGATTACCTTATATCTGAATGGCTTCCGGCTTTTTGTCTATGTGATGATTGTTATTGCCAACTTTTTAGTGATTTACTTGTACAATCCTGATATTCAAACGGTTTTTCAGATGAAAAAAGCTGTGCCGCGCAGGGAGGAAGGCGTATGAATCATTACGACAGCGCTTTACTGCGGCAGTATGAACCTATCATCCATTTTACACAAGGCGAACAATTTTTCCCGATTGATGTGGAGCGTTATGTGCAGGCGTGCAGTTATTGGGTGCAGCGACCGGGTCAATTCCCGCTGCGCTTACATGATCAAGGTGAAGTGACCCTGGAAACATTGGCTGAGCCGCATTTGTTTCCGATGGGGTCAATCCCTTATCTGAAATTTATTGATCCGCTGCAGATTAGCGAGATGGCTGCGTTACGCATCCGTGAAGGATTAGAAAATTGGGGGGACAAGAATCGTTTCCGGGCTGGTCGCGGGCGGCTGGCAAGAGTCGGTTATATTTCACGTTTTGTCGATGCACTTTTTTCATTGAGCCTCCTGCTGCGCGGGCGTGTTCCGGGCGATACGGCATTAGCAGCCGTGCAAGCTTTTCAAGAGATGTTAGCTGAAGATGAGACGTATCGTTATTACGGTCGTGTCGTGCGCGAAAACGGTTGGATCGTGTTGCAATATTGGTATTTTTACGCCTTTAACAATTGGCGCTCTGGCTTTTATGGTGCCAATGACCATGAATCTGATTGGGAGATGGTTGCCATTTATTTGTATGAAATGGATGATGGCAAAGTAGAGCCGGAATGGGTAGCCTATGCATCACATGACTTTTCGGGTGATGATTTACGCCGTCGCTGGGATGATCCTGAAATTCGCACTGAAGATGGACATCCTCTGATTTTTGCTGGTGCTGGATCACATGCCGCTTATTTCCAAAAAGGAGAATATTTAGCTGAGTTGGAACTTCCCTTTGTGGCACCCGCGCAATCCTTTGTCGATCGTTTGCAAAAGTTATGGCGACGCATCTTTGGGCAAGATGATGTGCCTATCGAAACAAAATGGTCTGATTTCGCTATTTTTAAGGTGCCTTTTGTGGATTATGCGCGGGGTGATGGCGTGTCGATAGGCCCCGGACGCGCCAAAACTTGGGCAGAGCCTGGTTTGTTTGGCCCTGAAGTGCCTTTGTGGGTCACTCAATATCGTGGTTTATGGGGCTTGTTTGCCCATGATCCCTTCTCTGGTGAGGATGCACCTGCGGGTCCAATGTACAATCGCGATGGCACTGTGCGGCATGCCTGGTACGATCCGCTGGGGTGGGCCGGTTTGGATAAAGTAACCCCGCCAAATCGTCTATTACACGAAATCAATCATCATCGCGAGCAGTTAAAGGATGAATGTTTGACATTACGCGATGAAATTGATCGCAAGCAAGAAATGGTAGCGGGACTTGAGGTAGCGTTGGAGGCGATGCGTGGTCAGCCGCATTTACAGAAAGAAGAAGACGCGCATATTTTGCAATTAACGGCCGTTGCCCAAGAACTGCAAACCCTTAAAAATAAAACCGCCGCCAATGAATCCGTGGCAGAAGCACTTGAGCACTATGCAAACCGCGTCGCCAAAGGAGAGCGCGTGCCAGTACGCGCCCATATCAAACGGCCGCATCATCCGGCAACAGATGCCGGGCTGCGTCGCAGTCGTTTTGCAGAGGCATGGGCTGCGATTAGCATTGGCATGCTTATGGTGGGGTTTGTCTTGATCGCCCTGCTGGCCACCAATTATTTATTGGTTGGGTTCACTGCACTGCTCTCTGTGGTAATTTTTGTTGAAGCCAGTGTGCGCGGCAATTTAACCCGCCTGATCAGCAGCATCACGATTGCACTGGCGATTGTGGCGGCACTGATTGTCATCTACGAATTTTTCTGGATTATTTTGGTGATGATCGTCTTGATTGCGGGTAGTTACATTATGTGGGAAAACTTGCGTGAACTGCGCTTTTAGACACGGCTGCCACGAATGTCGCGACATTCGTGGCAAATAAATGGATACTGGACACGGGCGTTTTTATTTTACCAGAGGAGACATGTCAGGTTTTATGATCAATTTGTTCACATGCTGCTCGTGGTAGAAACCTTATACTAAAAGCGGTTATGTAAACTAATAACTAAAGACCTGACAGGTCTAGAATTCGCCAGACTCCAGTTGGATATACTGGATTGACTATCTGCTTTACAAATTAAATCTTCCCACTTTCTTCGTGCCTTTCACTGTTCCTTTTTGCACATTACATACGCACCTGCAAATACGAAATCAGGTCATTCAACGAAACCAGTTTGCCATAATCTGCTTCTGGAATTTCGACGCCAAACTCTTCATCCAAGGCGATTAAGAAATTAAGGAAATCAAACGAATCGATATCCAAGGCTTCACGCATTTCGACATTGGGATCGAGTGCATCCAGATCAGCTTCTGGCGCGATCATTTCTAAGGTTTCAAAAATCTTTTCTTGTATATACTCGCTATTCAAAACAGCGGCGGTCATAATTTTTCTGCCTCCTGCAAATGTTTGTTAAGCGCATCTAGGAATTGTGCGCCAGTACGGCCGTCTGTAGCCCGATGATCACCGGCTAATGTCACCGTAACAATTTTGCGAATGCCCAACATACCGTTTTCAGCCCAGGGCATTTCCATGGTTTTGCCAAAGCCAACCAAAGCCACCTGTGGTGGATAAATTACACCATACACCTTTTCCACGCCCATATCGCCCAGGTTGGTTAATGTAACCGTGGCGTCGGTCAATTCTGAACTGCGTAAGCGGCCCGCACGAGTACGCATGATCAAATCACGCATAGCCGCCATCAACTCATCCAGACTCTTCAAATCAGCATGGTGAATTGCTGGTGTTACCAGACCGCCCTGGCGCAGTGCAATCGCAAAGCCGACATGGATGCCTTCTTGGATTTGATGTTCATCTTCGCGCCAATAGGCATTGAGCACAGGCACATCTACCAACGCTTTTGCGGTGGCTTTGATCAATAAAACCGCCGGTAAAATGCGATCCTTGATAGAGCGTTTCTGGTTTTCAGCTTCCAGCCAGATCAATGCCGGAGTCATATCGATGCGAGTTTCCAGGTAATAATGCGGAATTTCGCGGTTTGATTTGGCCATCGCAGCCGCAATCGCACGCCGCATGCCAGCCTGGATGTCGGCAGTCGATTTTTTCTTGGCGGGCTGCGGTGTTGGTTGGTCAACAGCCGTGCTGAGTGCTGTCGGAGGAGCTGTTTTTTCAATCTTTACCTTTTCAACCTCAACCTGCTCAACTTTCTGTGCCGCGATTTCCACATCTTCTTTGGTTATAGAACCATTCGGCCCACTGCCCTTAATTAGGGTTATGTCAACACCCAACTCGTCTGCCATGCGGCGTGCCACTGGCGAAACACGAATTCGTGGTGAATCTTGAACGATTGTGGCTGCCTTTTCCACATCGTCTAATGTGACCACACCGCCTGGCCCACTGCCTTGTAAACTTCTGATATCAACCTTCAACTCAGCTGCACGTCTTTTTGCCACAGGCGAGATACGCACGCGTTGTTTGCCGTTTCTAAACGGTTTTACATCGATTGGATGTTTGGAAACCAATGGTCTATGATCCATGGGATGAGGGTCTTCGGCTGCTGCTACGGCAGGTGTTTCGATAGGTACGGCCGTTGCTTCACCTTCCGCCACAATCAACGCAATGGGCACACCGACCGGAATCACAGCACCTGGTTCTACCAGTAATTCGCCGACAATGCCGTCTTCCCAAATTTCAATCTCAATGACACCCTTGTCCGTTTCGACTTCGGCAACTACAGTGCCGCGCTTGACCGGGTCGCCTGGTTTGACGCTCCATTCATAGAGCGTGCCTTCTGCCATGTCTGCGCCCAAACTGGGCATACAAAATTCGCCCATAGCTATATTCCCAACATTTGTTTAGCGGCGGCCATAATCGTTTCTACTTGCGGCATAGCTGCCTGCTCTAGATGTTTGGCATAGGGCATCGGCACTTCGACGCCTGCTACACGTTCGACCGGGGCATCTAATTCATAAAAGGCTTGTTCCATGATGCGGGCACTGATCTCGGCCGACATGCCTACACTGCGCCAACCTTCGTCCACTATTAATGCGCGATGGGTTTTGGCGATTGAGTTAATATAGGTTGCATCGTCTAACGGCCGTAACACACGCAAATCAATTACCTCTGCCGATACACCAGCGTCTGCTAATAAATCAGCTGCATCTAAAGCTTTGTACAAGCTAGCTCCGAAGGTAATGATTGTTAAATCTGTTCCTTCACGATGTACCTTCGCCTTCTTGATATCCACAGATTTGGGATTGATCGGTAGTTCAGCTTTGCGCGTGTAGAGCAGCGAATTCTCAAAGATCAATACCGGGTCGGGATCCTCAAGCGCGGGCTGTAACATGCCACGTGCATCTTCGACGGTTGCCGGGATTAACACCTTTAAGCCAGGCACATGCGCATACCAGCCCTCCCAACTATGTGAATGCTGCGCGGCTAATTGTTTGCCGCCCCCGGTTGACATACGAATTACAATCGGCACATTGAATAATCCACCTGACATATGCAGTAGTGTGGCTGCATTATTGACGATTTGGTCGGCTGCCAACAAGCTGAAATTACAGGTCATGATTTCGACAATGGGACGCATGCCATTCAAAGCTGCGCCAATCCCCGCACCGGTAAAGGCAGATTCGGACAGGGGAGTGTCACGAATGCGTTCGGGACCAAATTCTTCCAACAAACCCATACTAACGGCAAAGCAGCCACCGTAACGGCCGACATCTTCACCCATCAAGAAAACACGTTCATCTTGGCGCATGGCTTCACGTATCGCTTCACGCACTGCTTCGCGATAGGTAATTGTGCGCGTTTCTACACGCACCGGTTCTAATACTGCGACGCCTCCATTCGTGTTCATGCTGACCTCCTTTCGGAATACACAAAGCGAGTCAAGTCTTCAATTGGTTCTAAGGTGCCCACCTCGGCAAAAGCAACGGCATCTTCAATTTCTGCCTGCACGTTGTTTTCCAGTTTTTGGATAGCTACATCCGTGATTAGATCGTGCTGTTTCAAATAATCGATAAACATGTTAATTGGATCACGTTCTTTCCAGCCGGACACTTCGTCTTTGTCACGATAAAGTTCAGCATCAAACATGGAATGGGCACGAAAACGGTAGGTGCGGAATTCGAGGAACCAGGGTCCGGCCCCGGTACGAACCGCTTTTGCTGCTTCTTTAGCCGCAGCCTCAGTTGCCAATATATCCATACCGTCAATGGTTTGAGAGGGGATTTTGTAAGTACTGGCGTGTTTTGAAAGTTGGGTCACGGCGTGAGCATACTCGATGGCGGTGCCCATGCCGTACTGGTTGTTTTCACATACAAAAAGCACGGGTAGTTTCCACAACGCGGCCAAATTCAATGATTCGTGGAATTCGCCTTCTGCAGCGGCACCATCACCAAAAAAGATGCAAGTTACACGGTCATCTCCACGCATTTTATCAGCAAGAGCCATGCCAACTGCCAGGGGAAGGTGGCCGCCGACGATAGCATTACCGCCGTAAAAGCGGGTTTCTTTGTCGAAGATGTGCATGGAGCCACCACGCCCACGCGCACAGCCTTCCTGTTTGCCGTACATTTCAGCCATGACGGTGGCTGCGGGGACGCCGCGTGCCAGCGCCTGTCCATGTTCACGGTAGGTGGCGATGACGTTGTCTTGTGGGTGTAACGCTTGCATGACACCCACGGCCACGGCTTCTTCACCGATGTAGAGGTGCAAAAAGCCACGAATTTTCATCGCACTATACATTTGGGCTGATTTTTCTTCAAAACGCCGGATGCGCAGCATCTCGTGCAGCAGATGCATAGCATGATCACGATCAATTATATTTTCCGGTGTTGCTAATGTTTGCATACTCATGAGTCTGCCTCCAATGTAGAAATGTCTCCTTCGGGCAATCCAAGTTCGCGTGCCTTCAATAAGCGGCGCATGATTTTGCCGCTGCGTGTCTTGGGCAGGTTTTGTTCGAATTCGATTTCCTTGGGAGCAACGGCCGAACCCAATTTCTGGCGTCCAAAGCCGATTAACTGCATTTTTAGTTTATCGCTAGGCTCGTAGCCTGGTTTGAGCGATACAAATGCTTTGACCAATTGGCCGATAACTTCATTCGGCACACCAATAACGCCTGCTTCGGCGACAGCAGGATGTTCCATGAGGGCTGATTCGACCTCAAAGGGGCCGACCATATGACCGGCAGTTTTGATAATGTCGTCGGCACGCCCGACAAACCAAAAGTAGCCATCTTCGTCACACATGGCCAAATCGCCGCTTATGTACCAGCCATCGACAAAACATTTGTTATAACGTTCTGATTCGTGCAAATAGCCACGGAACATGGAGGGCCAACCGGGTTTGAGGGCCAGTTCGCCATCGGCACCAGCTTTGTTGATGATTTCGACTTTATCTTTGCTGACACGATGGACGATAGCGGCTTCGATGCCGGGCAACGGCCGTCCCATTGATCCTGGCCGCACTTCAGATGAGGCAAAGTTGGCGATCATGATACCGCCCGTTTCGGTTTGCCACCAGTTGTCGTGAATGGTTAGATGCAAAGTTTCTTGGCCCCATACGACTGCTTCTGGATTGAGTGGTTCACCCACGCTGGCGACAAAACGTAAATGGCTGAGATCAAATTCCTTTAACGGGTCGAATTCCAGACGCATCAACCGGCGAATGGCGGTGGGTGCGGTATACCAGACATTGACTTTTTGCTCTTCTATTATCTGGAACCAACGCTGCGCATCGAACTCTGCTTCATCTACAATATTGGTGACGCCGAGGGTGAGCGGGGCGATGATGCCGTAGGAAGTGCCTGTAACCCAACCAGGATCGGCCGTACACCAGAATACATCATCAGGATGCAAGTCCAGCGCATATTTGGCAGTCATGAAATGCACTTGCACGGCATTATGCACATGGATCGCCCCTTTGGGCATGCCGGTTGTGCCGCTGGTGAAGTGCAATGTGGCCATATCTTCACCGTCAGTTGCTGGAATCTCAAAGAAAGGTGAAGCATTCTCAACCAGCTTGTGCCAGGAAAGTACAGTTTCACTCACATGATCATCCACATCTGCCAGCAACACATATTTTAAGTGCGGCAAAGCTTCGTGTTGGTGAGCGATTTTTTTGGTGTATAGTTTTTGGGTTGTCACAAGAATACGCGAATCACCACGGTTCATACGTTGGAATATAGGCTCTGGTCCGAATGCTGAGAACAGCGGACAAAACACACTGCCATTTTTCCAGGTGCCTAATGCAGAAATATATAATTCAGGAATACGCCCACATAATACAAAGACACGTTCGCCCTTTTGTATGCCCAACTTACGTAGAACATTGGCAAAACGATTACTCTGTGCTTTTAAGTCACCATAGGAAAAATCATGAACGTCTCCATCTTTGCCTAACCAGCGCAAGGCTAAATGATCGGCACGGGGACCATTGGCATGTCTGTCAACGGCTTCATGAGCGATATTGATGCCTTTACCATTGGGTAGGAAGTCTAATTCGCGGCGAATTTTTTCCCAGGAGAAATTTGTGCGTACTGTGGTGTAGTCACCCAGGTTCGGCTCAACATCCCAGGCCGCTGCAGCACTGATGATCGGTTTAAATTCCATTGATTAAGCTCCCTTTTGCCCTCCGAGAGAGGACAAAGCTCCGGTGAATGGTTTGGCTCAGTTTGCTGGGATGCAAGCAGCAACCCAATCACCAATGGCGCAGTGGATGCGCCGAGGTATAAACCACCATATTAGGGATCATAAAAAATTACGGATCGGAGAGATAGTGTCACTTGGTATGTTTGGATAGTGACGTTTGTCACTTTTCAGTCAGGTGAGTTAAGGTGGTGTTTGGAAATCTAAACGTAAAGATCGTGGGGGCGCAGAGAATTTAGGCAAAAAGCACTTAATCTCTACATGTCTATATTTTGTGGTACGTACACTCGTTCTAGCTTAATCTAAATCCGCGAGTCGCTGGAATAGATTGGTGTAGAAACGGCGCTGCCAGCCTCTTTGATTGAGCTGTGGCGTGACGCAAATATCACCGTGGTCTTTGCCACGTTCCCAGGCATAATACCATTTGCCGGGCTCAAAGAGAGTTGTTGGTGTTTCTGAGCTGAATTCACTACCAACTGGGTGATTACCGTTTGTGTGCGGATTTCCTTGTGAATAGGTGGGTACTAGACCGTCATTTTCCCACCAATCAGCACTGTTAAATTTGGCGACGGGGATTGGGGGTTGGGTGAAAACTTTTTGGCCGATATAGGTTGATGTGGCCAGCATTGCCGGATTCATAAACGGTTCGGGATAGTAACGGCCGCTGAACCAGCCTTTGTATGTTTGCTCGGTTATATACGCAAAGTAGTAGCTGTTTGGATAAGTTGCCCAGATACCATTACCAGCGTAGGCACCATGTAAACCGGCTTCGTAAACGGCATTGTCGCGGCCCCAGAAGAACTTTGATTTACCCACGCGCTGTAAGTAGGTGATCAAATCTTCACCGCCTTTACGTACAAACCCCCAATGGCCAAGATCAAAATCGTAGAGACTGTCTTTATAGCCACCTGTAACGGCCGTTAATACTTCCAAGAATCGCAGCACAGGCGTCAGCTCTGTGTCTTTAGGCAATAATCCAGTCTGTTCATCGGCACCGAAATAATGCGTGGCTGTGCTGCCATTGTTGACACCAGATAAAGTGGTGATCGACGCGACCCACCGTTCACTGCTGCCCCACCCCCAAAAATCGTGGGCCAACAGATGTTGTAGACAGCGAATTGTGGGGGCGCCGAGACTGTGACCAACCAAATGAATCGGGTTGTTTTCATCCCATTTAGGCACGAACCCTTTGCCGCTGTAATTTAGGCCAAAACGAGCATGTCCTGCTTCAACCGAATGCTCAAGCCCATAATCGACAGGTGTGCCCTTAATTTGTGCGGCTAACTCGCAGGCACGATCGTGGGCTGAACTGACAGGGCCGACACTGGCTTCAAAGCGTGCCAGATGGGTGGCCACCTTAAAAGCGCTTCCCCAATAGGTGAAGTCACCCAACTCTTTGGGGCCAAATCCAAACATGCCGTGGACAAGTACAACCGGATAATTGTTTGACATGATAATCTCCCTTGTAAATGGAGCGTGGGCAGCTTGCTCGCGTTTATTGACAGACTGGCAGTCTGCAGACTGCCAGTCTGCGCTCCATTTTCAATCATTTGTTGGTGCCGCGCAGCGGCGTGGCGTCTCCTAAAAAATTATTGCACAGATATTAAGTTAGGAAAGCTCGCTAGAATGTGATTAGCACCAGTATACACAACGCGATACTGGGCTTCTATTAACATATTTACTTTTGTGAAAGCTGTGCCTTTGATAGTTCGAAATGGGCTAAACCATACCGCAAACATTTCCTTATTGGACGTGGATACTTCCTTAACGTAGTGGGGGCAAGCTGTACCCGCCAGATTGACATGTTATAATCCAGTCGTTATGTATATAGAAATCCATTTGGGCGATATCGTCCGTTTGCGTAAAAAACATCCTTGCGGTAGTTATGACTGGGAGGTTGTGCGTTTGGGAACTGATGTGGGGTTGGTGTGTCTGGGCTGCAGTCGTAAAGTGCTCATTCAGCGTGGGACGTTTAATAAACGCCTCAAAACGATCGTAAAACACGCAAATCAAGAAGAATGATCGAAAATTTACTTGCGGGAATCTATATCCTGGTCGTAGCGGGGTTGGCTTTGTATGGCTTGGTGGGCCTGTTAACTTTGTGGTTATATTGGCGGCATCGGCATGAGGATTTCATTTGTCCTGTTGTTGCTGACGCAGATTTACCGTTGGTGACGGTGCAGCTGCCGATTTATAATGAGCGTTTTGTGGTGGGGCGATTGATAGAAACGGCCGTAGCCCTCGATTATCCCCCTGACAAATTACAAATCCAAGTGGTTGACGACTCCACAGACGACACAACTGAAATTGCCAGGGCATTAGTGGTAGATTATCAGGCACGAGGTGTGAATATCCAGTTGCTTCATCGCCAGAATCGGCAGGGCTATAAGGCCGGGGCATTGGCTGCTTCTTTAGATGGTGCCACAGGTGAGTATCTAGCCATCTTCGATGCAGATTTTCAGCCTAAGCCAGATTTTTTGCGTTCTACTATTCCTCATTTTAATGTTGAAGATGATCTAGGCATGATTCAAGCACGTTGGGGACATTTGAATGCAGATGCGACGGCGTTAACAGGCGCACAAGCAATCGCCTTAGACAAACATTTTGCCATGGAGCAAACTGTGCGCCATCGTGCGCAGTTGTTCCCCAAATTTAATGGGGCCGCTGGTGTATGGCGACGGCGCTGTTTGGAGGATGCCGGCGGCTGGCAGGCTGATACAGTATGTGAAGATTTGTGTTTGAGCACGCGTGCAATCCTGCGTGGCTGGCAATTTCGTTTCCTGAATGATGTCATCGCACCAGCCGAACTACCGACGAGTATCATGGCGTATAAGAATCAACAGGCGAGATGGGCTAAAGGCTCGATTCAATGTCTGCTCAAGTTTACACCTGAAATAATGCGCGATCGCCAACAATCGCTGCTGGCTCGCTTGTATGCCGTCATTTCGATGTCGGGCTATGCGACTCATTTTTTGTTGATATTGCTGCTGCTGCTGCAGATTCCAATGTTGTGGTTTGATGTCCATTTGACCGGCTTTATGTTGATTTTTACATTGATTGGGGTGGGGCAGCCTTTGCTTTTTGTGGTGGCCCAGCAGGTTTTGTATAACGATTGGATCTATCGCTTACGCCATTTTCCAACCTTGTTGTTGGTGGCGGTAGGTATGGCGGCTAGTAACAGCCGTGCAATGTTAGAAGTGGGATACGGCCGTTCGCATGTCTTTGTCCGCACGCCAAAAGGGTTCGCGAATCGGCAAAAAACGAAACAAAAACGCCAACTGCCTTTTTACCGATTGCCTTTTGATCGTATTTTGTTATTCGAGTTATTCTTTGCACTTTATGCTGCTGTAGGATTGATACTGGCTGTATGGCGCGGCAATTTCGGCTCTCTCTTTTTGCCAGTTATTTGTTTGTTGGGGTTTGGTTATGTGGCTTATCTTGGTTTGCGGGAATGGCGCGGGTAGGGTGATTATGTATTGCGTAGCCGAGCGATGACAACTTTGTCAATCACCTCTATTAATAAACCTGCCTCAGTAAAATCAACGTTGATATTAATATAATTAATACTAATTGAAAAAATTTGAATAATACACTTGACATTCGCAATAATATTGATTATTATATCCTCAGCGCTTAGAAAAATTTATATCGATATAAATATTATTGAGGTTAATTGAAGGTTTATTATGAATCCGGTCATCGGTCAATGTCCCATTTGTCAAGATACATTACATGTTACCCAGTTGAAATGTCGTAGTTGTGATTCGACATTATCTGGTCATTTCACATTAGGTCGTTTGTATCTCTTGTCCCCCGAACAACTTAGCTTTGTGGAAACATTCATACGCTGCGAAGGCAAGATCAATCGCGTGGAACAAGAAATTGGCTTGTCATATCCGGCCGTGCGTTCACGCTTGACTGATGTGATTAAAGCGATGGGATATGAAGTTGGCGCGAATGAAGATCAATCTGTGTCACCAGAGACACGTCATGAAATTTTGGCTGATTTGAATGCAGGCAACCTGACGGCGGAAGAAGCTTTATCGCTTTTGCGCGGTGGCGATTGATGCTAGGATTTTTTTACACGGAGCTTCACGGAGAGATTGGGAGAAGAAACAAAGCCTCCTTTTTCTCTGGGTAACGCTTCTGCTTCTCCGTGTAACTATCATGCGTAATCATTTACGTTTGGAGATAAAACATGTCTGAAGAATCCAGAAAAGAAATATTAGATTTGTTGGCACGCGGTAAATTGAGTGTTGATGAGGCGGTGATTTTGTTGAGCGAGGCACGTAAAGCGGAAACGGCCGTTTCGGCTTCACCCAAATCTGAATCCCCCGATCCTGTTTACAAAGCTGAAAAACAATCGGAGGATGGCGAAATTGTCCTGGTTGTAGATGAAAGCGAGGTTGCAGAGTCATCCAAAGAGGCTGCGCTAAAGACGAAGGCAGCTGCAGAGACAAACGGCGAAACTCCGCGTTGGCTGCGTGTGCGTGTGGGCAATTTGTCAACCGGTAAGAATAAAGTCACGGTCAATATTCCCTATGGCATTGTCAAATTTGGCCTGAATATTGCCAGTCGGTTCAGTCCTGAAGTCGATGAGTTCGACTTAGATGAACTCAGCGCAGCTGTAAATGGTATGGGTGTAGGCATGATCGTTGATGTAGAAGATGCAGAAAGCGATGAACGTGTTCAGGTATATTTGGAGTAGATCATATTTGCTACGAATGACATGAAAGTGCCTCTATTTCGTGGCGAATCATTGGATTATAGGAGTTAGACAATGGCGTCTCAACAACGTATTGAAACAGGGAAAGCGCCCCACATCCGAGTGTTGGATTGTTCTGGTGATTTAATTGTACGTTCCTGGTCAGAAACGGCCGTCCTTATCAAAGGTGACTACGTGCTCGAAGAACTGGAAAATGGTTGGTCGCTCAGCGGTCATGGTGATTTGCGTCTGGCAGTGCCTTCAGCCACGGCTTTGGCATTTGAAACGATTCATGGAGATGCCAAGATCAAACAGGTGACTGGCAATTTGAGCCTTGCAGTTGTGCGTGGTGATTTGATGTTACTGGGCATAGGTATGGCGAAAGTTGGCGAGGTACAAGGTGACATGGCGGCCAAGCATAGCGTAGGGCCGTTGAATTTGGGTGTCATCAAGGGTGACGCGAATGTGCGTCAGGTAGATGATTCGGTTGCCATAGAAACCGTTGCTGGTGATTTAAACATGCGTGATGTTAATGGCGATGTGGCAGTTGGTCAAGTCATGGGAGATGCAAACCTTGATGATGTGTCAGGTGCTGTTTCTGTGACTGAATCGATGCGTGATGTGAACTTGAAAATGGTCAATGGGCCGATTAATGTAACGAACGCTGCTGGGGATATTCGTCTTAACGCTGGCTTGGGTAAAGGAGAGCACAGCCTAAAGGCAAATGGTGATATTGTGGTACGCTGGCCAACAAGCCGATCAATCAATTTAGTTGCCAATGCAGCTCAGATTGTAAACCGTTTGCCTTTGACTGATCTGGTTGAAAAAGATGGGTCCTTGGTGGGGCGTATCGGTGAAGGCGGAACGGCCGTTAATTTGACGGCTGGTGGTCGCATTATTCTCAAAGCTGCCCAAGTCGAAAATGGTAAATGGGATGGTTATCAAGGAGATGATTTTAATATGAGTTATGCATTTGATTTTGAGACTTTGGGTGCGCAAATTAGCGCCAAAGTAAACGAACAAATTTCGCGTGTTGCGTCTGAGTTAGAATCCGCATTTGGGCCAGACTTTGCTGATCAAATGGCAGCAAAATTTTCGCGGCAAACAGAACGTGCCGCCGCACACGCCGAAAGAGCAGCTGAGCGGGCTCGTCGTCACCATACAAGATATGCACCACCGCCTCCCAGACCTGCTGCACCCGCACCCGAAGGCAACAAGACTACAGCTGCAGAACAACTAAAAATCTTGCGCATGGTAGAAAAAGGGGCCATTTCCCCCGAAGAAGCCAGCATGTTGTTGGAAGCATTAGAGTAGCAAGATTTGTAGAGCAGCAAGATTTGTTCAATCTCGTTAGTCTTTAAGAAAATAACTGGAGCTATTACCCAAATATATTTTAAATTGGCAACAAGTTTGGACAAATCTATCAACCAATACAACAATTTTCAATTAGGGAGTAAAAGCAGTAAAATGGTTACACCAACATATATTTGGAATGATACCATGGTTGTAACCGTCCCTACATACCGCGAAGGCAATGGTGCGCGGCCCGTAAATCTGAATAAAGATATTCCCGCCCTCATGGATCTGTTGCAGACTGTTTTTGGTGAGAAAATGGACGGGCATTCGCGCCGTGTTTTTGCAGATGCCCAATACAGCCCTAAGCCTGCCTTTTTTTGGCGTTTGAATCCAGCCGTTTCACGTTTATCGCCGGGTTTTGTTTGGGAAGCAAACGGCCGTATTGTGGGTAATGTCACGCTTTTAGCGACAAGTTCACCGCGTCGTTATCTGGTTGCTAATGTAGCTGTCGCACCGGACCATCGCCGACGCGGGATTGCTTATGGTTTGATGGCTGCTGTTGAAGCTGAAGTGAGTTCTCGTGGTGGCCATGAAGTATTATTACAAGTTGTGAAGGACAATGAACCGGCGGTCAAACTGTATCAGAATCTCAACTATGAATCCTTGGGCAGTATTACGACCTGGCATACCTCCATTTCACGCTTGCGTGATTTACCTTATCAACCAGAATATGGTGCACATCCACCGATTAAATCGCTGCCGAGGAATCGCTGGCGTGAAGCGTTTATGCTGGACAAAATGAGCCTACATCCCGATTTGAATTGGCCGGAACCGATTCCCAACGATATATACAAACAAAGTTGGTGGCAGCGGTTTTCAAATTTTATGAACGGCCGTTTCCTTGAAACCTGGGTTGTGATCAATACAGAGGGCCAGATGGTTGGCCTGGGGCGTATTTGGGGTGAATGGGGGCGACCTCATCTGGTTGCTTTGCGCGTGCATCCCCAATGGAAAGGGCAGATTGAACGGCCGTTGTTCACCAAAATCATCCGGCGCTTACGACAATTACCACGTCGTAATGTGCGTTTTGACCATCCTGACAATGACGAGCTTGTAAACAATTTATTATCAGAAGCAAACTTCACAAAAAAACGTACCCTCACCCACATGCGGCGGGAATTAGAATGACTGTTTGAACCACAGAGGACACAAAGAACACAGAGCTTTTCGCAGTTTCTCTGTACCCTCTGTGGTTAATGATTGAGGAATAATTATGGCAAGTGCAGAAGAACGCATGCAAATATTACGAATGATTGAAGAAGGCAAAATATCGGCTGCTGAAGGCGCAGAATTGTTACGTGCCTTGGACAAAAGTGGACGCGGCGCAAAAAGCGAACCATTGAAAGGCAGCAGTTCACCACGCTGGTTCCGGGTGCGTGTGACCGATACGGGCACTGGCCGCAATAAAGTCAATGTGAACATTCCCATGGGTCTTGTGAATGTCGGCATCAAGATGGGAGCTAAATTTGCGCCTGAAATTGAAGGCACTGAGTATGAAAATATCATGGAAGCAATTCGCAGCGGTCAGCAAGGCAAAATCATGGATATTTTCGATGAAGAGGACGGCGAGCGCGTCGAGATATTTGTCGAGTAGTGCAGCCCGAATATATGCAGTTAGCGAAATATATCTAAATTTATGATCGAGACCCGGCTTTGACCGGGTCTTTTTATTGCTAGGCAAATTGCGTGGTAAAATCCAGTTCATTCTATATTTACACAGGTCATTCCTGCGCAGGCAGGAATCCATACGTTTGGCAGCCTATTGGTATAAGGACAATATAATCTGTCAGAAAATAGATATGAGGTTTTGAAAATGGATTTAGGATTAAAAGATAAGGTCGCTTTGGTTGTAGCATCAAGTACAGGCTTGGGATTGGCTACCGCTCTAGAATTGGCACGCGAAGGAACGAAAGTGGTTATTTGTGGGCGATCACAAGCACGGTTGGATACGGCCGTAGATCGTTTGAAGGCTGAATTGGGGGCAGAAATGGCATCTTCGGCAGCCCAAAGCGCAAATATTGTCGCCTTTACCTGTGATGTCCTCGATCCCGCGCAGATCGAAAAACTCGTTGCCAATACAGTAAAAACATTTGGCGGTATTGATATTCTGATTACCAATGCGGGTGGTCCTCCCGGTGGCACTTTTGACAACACGGCTATTAATGCCTGGGAAACTGCTTTTAACCTGACATTGCTCAGTGTCACGCGCTTTGTGCAAGCTGCACTGCCTCACCTGCGCAAAAGTAATGCTGCCAGCATCCTCACGATCACAAGCGTATCGGTTAAACAACCGGTTGCTGGTTTATTGCTTTCCAATGTTTACCGACCAGCCGTTGTGGGTTTGACAAAAACATTATCACAAGAGCTTGCGTCGGAAAATATCCGTGTGAACTCGATCTTGCCGGGATGGACAGCCACTGACCGTGTTACTCAAATTTTTGAATATCGTGCTGTGCACAACAAGAGTACTGTAGAAGTAGAACGCGCCAAAGTGACAACTGCTATCCCATTGGGGCGAATGGGTGATCCATCTGAATTTGGTCGGGTTGCCGCATTCCTGGTTTCTCCAGCCGCAAGCTACATCACTGGTGCCATGCTCCAGGTAGATGGCGGCAGCTACAGCGGCTTATTGTAAGCCGACGACTACCGTGGATACCGAAAACACCGATAAAAACCCAAGATATCTATTCTTTTTTCTATCTGTTGTTGCTTTTGATGAGGAATTGTGTAAAGAAACTTGTCCTTGCATGTTTAAGTGACTTGAATGACAGCATCAGATTTTGAATTGAGGACATAAAAGCATGAAATGGGTCAAACGCATAGTCTTAGGAATTCTGGCGATCATTGGCATGATACTATTGATTTTTGCTGGAATCATTATTTTTGAGGGTTTGTTTGGACAAGACTCTACAGAATATACCAATGTTACCTATATCGATACGGAAGGCAATCAGTTACATGGCTACCTCGCGCAGCCAGATGAACCAGGCGACTATCCAGCCGTGTTATTGATTCACGAATGGTGGGGTTTTAACGAAGGTATGACAATCCTGGCTGATGCATTGGCTGCTGAAGGCTATGTTGTGCTGGCGGCCGATGCGTACCGTGGTGAAGTGACCGATCAAGTGCCGCGTGCTTTATGGCTGCGTCTGACAACGCCGGAAGAGCAAGTATTCAATGATGTCGATGCGGCGCTGGCTTATTTGATGAGTTTGGACAATGTTGACAGTGACAAAATCGCTTCAATGGGTTTTTGTTTTGGCGGCGGTCATTCATTGCAGTTGGGTATGCGCGAATCAGAAAATATGGCATTGACGATTTTGTATTATGGCGCTGTGGTGACGGATCCAGATTTGTTACGGCCGTTGACCGACAATCAACCCGTTTTAGGCATTTTTGGTGCCAATGACGCCTCCATTCCCACCGCCGATGTCCTCGAATTTGAAGCCGCACTCAACAGTCTGGACATCCCCAACGAAATCACCATTTATGATGGGGTGGGCCATGCCTTCCTCAACGAAGAAAACTATAACCAACCCGGCCCCGCCGGTGATGCCTGGCAGCAAACACTCGCTTTTTTGGAAACAAACTTGAAGTAGTTACAGGACACTGGTGTTTTATTTTACTAGAGGAGACATGTCAGGTTTTATGATCAATTTGTTCACACGCTGCTCGTGGTAGAAACCTGACATGTCTAGAATTCGCCAGACTCCAGTAATTAGATTGCAGAGTTGAAGGGTTAATTTTGTCCTGCAACTCTGCCTCGCTGCTCTTTTCCCTCTAAATTGCGTAAACAAACTTGCAATTCCTTGTTGAATGGCGCACAATGCCATCATGATGCATAGTGGCGGCTGGTTCGCATATTTACGACATGATGAAAAGCAAGACCGTCCTGCTTTATCGCGGGATTTGTTGTTGCGCGTGTGGATCTACGCCCAGCCTTATCGCTGGCGCGTGTTAGGATTGTTAATCACGATCCTGCTGATATCTACCATTTCTCTGATTTCTCCGCTCTTATTTCGCCAAATGATCGATGTAGCGATTCCCACTGCGAATACCACAATGATCAATCTGTTGGCGCTGGGCATGATTGCTATTCCGCTGATCAATGGCTTGATTGGCGTCTGGCAGCGTAATCTCAACTCACAAATTGGTGAAGGTGTGATCTATGATTTGCGCCGTGCCTTATATGACCATATGCAGCGCATGTCTTTGCGCTTCTTCACACAGACGCGCACGGGTGAGTTGATGTCACGTTTGAACAATGATGTGGTTGGTGCGCAAAGGGCGATTAGTGAGACCACGGTGACGATTATTTCCAATGTTGTCAGTCTGGTGCTGACATTGGGCATTATGCTGGCTCTGGAGTGGCGTTTGACCATCCTCAGCATTCTTGTGCTGCCCTTGTTTGTGATTCCAGCGCGGCGTATTGGGCGTATTTTGCGTAGATTGCGGCGCCAGTCGATGGAATACAACGCGGAAATGAATGCCACAATGAATGAAACTTTGAATGTGAGTGGTGCCTTGTTGGTTAAACTATTTGGCCGCGAAAAACAAGAATACAATCGTTTTAGCAATCATGCCGCCGATGTACGTGATGTGGGTATCAGGTCAGCCGTGGTCGGCCGTTGGTTCTTTTTGATGTTGGGTGTGGTGAGTGCGATAGGAACGGCCGTTGTCTATTGGGGTGGTGCGTATCTCGTGCTCGAAGACCTCTTTACTATCGGTACCATTGTCGCTTTTGGTGCTTATCTGACTCAGCTCTATGGTCCGATGATGGCGCTCACCAATGCGCCGGTTGAATTTGCACAGAGCATGGTCAGTTTTGAACGTGTCTTTGAAGTGCTCGACATCCCGATTGAGATTGAAGAAAAACCAGCAGCCAAACAAATGCCGCATGCTCAAGGTGAACTCGAATTTAATCATGTCTCCTTTGATTATGAATCCTTAGCAGAGGGGCAGGTCGCTGGCTTAGAAGAAGTGGAGCGATTTACCTGGGGTGGCAGCGAAGTGAATTTGAAGCGTGGCAAAGAGCGTGCAGAAGAACCAGGGCAAAATGGCGAGCTGCCAGCTATTCCTGAACAAGATTTAGGGCGGCGCTGGGCGCTGCAAGATGTCAATTTCCATGTCAAGCCGGGGCAGTTAGTGGCCTTGGTTGGGCCAAGTGGCGCGGGTAAAACCACCACCACCTATATGCTGCCGCGTCTTTACGATACCACCGAGGGTCAAGTGCGTATTGATGGCATTGATATCAAAGAAGTAACGCTGCAATCGTTGGCCGAGAATATCGGCATGGTAACGCAGGAAACCTACCTGTTTTACGACACCATTCGCGCTAATTTGATGTATGCGAACACAGACGCGACTGATGCAGAAATGGTAGCAGCTGCTAAGGCTGCCAATATCCATGATTTCATCGCTAGTTTGCCCGATGGCTATGACACGGTTGTGGGTGAACGTGGCTATCGTTTGAGCGGTGGTGAACGCCAACGCATTGCGATTGCGCGTGTGATCTTGAAGGATCCGCGCATTTTGGTGTTGGACGAGGCTACGTCAAGTCTGGATTCTTTGTCTGAGGCGTTAATCCAGGAGGCGTTAGAACGTGTGATGGAAGGGCGCACCAGTCTGGTGATCGCACATCGTTTATCGACAATTTTGGCGGCTGATTTGATTTTGGTGATGGAAAACGGCCGTTTGGTTGAACAAGGCACGCACGCAGAATTGATGGCACGCAATGGCCTCTATGCAACGCTTTACGAGACCCAATTTCGTGTCATCGAAATAGAATAACATTTGGGTCGAAACTGCCGCAGTTTTACAGACTGTGGCAGTTTTGAAAAACGCCTACTAACTCCCTGGTTGAATTGCAAAATTAAACATGCCTAACTTGTTAAAGTCTACCTGTAAGCTGTTATCCAGATTTGCTGGCGTTCATATCAAAACAAATTCTTTGTTTTGATTTAGAGTGTTGGTTTATAAGCTCAACAGTTATTGATTTCAGTTCCTATAAGTTGAGACGTGAACTCGGATGTTCCCTTTGTAATACCCGCACTTAGATGATCAATTTGATTGCCGACATATTCGAAGAATGTTTTAATTTGTTTTGTTTGCTTGTATTTTCTTTCTAGATATGCAGAGGTCTTCGCATCTATTAATAGTGCTTCGCGTATTTCGTCTCGAGTAACCCAATCCTGAGTTTCTTCAAAGCGTTGTTTAACAAACAAAACGATTTTTGGTCCAATAACGTCCTGAATGCGCTCTCGCCTATTAGGGCTTTTGCTTTTAGAACGAATTGATTTGATTTCCTTGTGATTATCATTTTCATTACTGATAAGCAAGTCCAATTCACGTAGGATAATTTTAGGTGGAGCAATAAAAGTTCGTGCATTAACCCACCGGCCTCCAATCTGGAGATAATCTGTGCCTTTGTAGTTGACTATGTTGCTCATTTTTCACCACCTACTTGTGTTGATTAAGGATATTGTTTTGTTTGTTGAAGAATTTTGCGTACTTCAATTCGATTTGGTCGATTGAGTTGCAATATTAAAATAGTCACACGCCCAATGCTTGTACGAGCCAATATCTTTCCTGATTCAATTACAAAATGTTCATACCAGTTCTGTTTTCGTGGATTAAATAATGGCATAAGTTGACCCGTTTCTATATCATAAGCCCCAACCTCACTTCCTTTATAGCGGTTGCAATGGAAACAAGACCAAGCTAGATTATCATCAACATCTTCTCCACCATGCTTGCGAGGAATGATATGATCAGGCTCATGCTTTTTAATGCTGTGTTCCTGGCTAAGTAAACAATATTCACAACGAAAGTTTGCTCTTGTGGCAATGTGTTGACGCTGTGCAATTGAGATGGGCATAACTTTTGGTTAATAATTTAATTCAATTTGGGCTTTGGCTTTTACAATTTGTAATTGTTCTTCAAGTTGTATTAATCTATCTAATTCAACTTCTTCGGATTTTGTTATTTGATCTGCGCGATTTCTTTCTAATAATGAAACGATACGACTTTCTACATCTTCGGAGAAACGAAATTCTGCGACTGTTTTTGGGTCGGGGTGTTGAGTAAGTAATGCAACAGCTTCCATATATGCCTTGGTAGAAACAGGTGCTAGGCGACTCATACCCATCTCTAACACAAGGGGCAATTCGGTGCCGATGGAATTAATCAATGGTATCAGGTGTTCAGGTATATCAATCGTAACAGTAGTCATCTTAAAACTTATCCTGTAAATAACTTAAATGTGGATAGCTATTGATCCCATTATAGCAGAGTTTTACTAACCTGTGCCTAGAAATTTGCTTGCATTTAGTGGTAAGATGTCACATCAATTAGCGTGATCCGCCTGAGAGTGCTGGAATCAGGTTAAGTTCGTCGCCGTGATAGAGGATTGTGGTGGGTTGGCATAAA
>JAGRDI010000179.1 GCA_020432765.1 Anaerolineales bacterium
GCCTGTCGAAGTCCGGACTTCGACAGGCTCAGTCCGCGTCTTGCATTGCATGACATCAACAGAACTCCCGCGCACTCAACCGATGAACTGATGGATACATGCAATTTTTGTTGATGTCTGTTGAATTGAGTTTTTTGGGTGGTGAGGGGAGAGCTGACGATTAATTTAACTTCACAATTACATCGCCAGACTTAAGGCGCAAGCAGAAAACAACTTCGTTCTCTTTTTTTGTTTCTTAACGGCCGTTCAAATCAAATATCAATCTAACAATGCAAAACGTACGGCCGTTACAACTTCGTTTACGGCCGTTGTGTCCATTTGCGGGAACAGGGGGAGTGTTACCTCACGAGCAGCAATCTCGTCCGTGACTGGTAAATGATAATGCGCCGCTGCTTGTCGGTATTCAGTAAAATGATGAATGGGCGGATAATGGATGCTGGTTTGTATGCCGCGTTGTTTTAAGTTTGCCATAAAAGTCTCACGATCTATGTGCGCCGGCAGCAAGATAGGACGAATGTGGTAAGCACTTTGGCCAGGATGTTGGCTAAACGGAACTGTTATTTCTGGCGCCATCTGACTCAAAAGCTCTTCATAACAATCACTCAGTTCTTGACGACGTGCATTATTGGCAGGAAGTTTGCGCAGCTGTACACGACCCAGTGCCGCACGCATTTCATCCAGACGATAGTTATAACCAGGAGCAACAACATCATAACTCCAAGCATGCCCTTTGTGACGATCCCAAGTGAGGGTGGTCATGCCATGGGAACGTAACAAACGCAGCCTCGCGGCGATTTGAGCATCGTTGGTTGTGAGCATGCCGCCTTCACCAGTGGTCATATTTTTATTTGAGAAAAAGCTGAAACAGCCAACCTCTCCCCATGTGCCCAGACGACGGCCGTTTAACGAAGCGCCGGGTGCATGGGCCACATCTTCAATTACAGCCAGGTCATGTTTCTCAGCCAGTGCCAAAATGCGCGGCATGTCACAAGCATAACCGGCATAATGCACCACAATAATTGCTTTGGTACGGGGTGAAATTTTAGCCTCAATGTCTTGCGGAGAAATGCTAAAGTCTTGCTCACTAATGACATCAGCAAAAACAACTGTGGCTCCCGTGTAGCGCACAGCATTAGCTGTTGCGACAAAAGTCAAAGAAGGCAAAATGACTTCGTCACCAGGTCCCAAATCAAGAACCAGGCAAGCTAGATGCAATGCGACTGTGCAGTTTGTAACGGCAACAGCGTGTTCGGCAGCGGTAAAGGCGGCGAATTCGGCTTCAAACGCCTCTGTTTCAGCCCCCATTGTCAACCAACGACGCCGCAGTACAGCCAACAACGCGGCTTCTTCCTCTTGATTAATGTCTAAATCTGCTAACGGTATTTTCCAGTCCATAGCGTGAATCTCTGAATTCTTATTGGTTAAAATCTTGCATGTTGGTTAATCTGAATCCGGTAAAAATTGCGCACGTAAACGTTCAAAATCGTGTACGGCTTGCTCATAATCATCCGGCCGTCCCAAATCCATCCAATAGTCATCAAAGGGGTAACTGACTACGTTACGGCCGTCTGCCAAAAGCATTTGCACGAGATTAGGAAAGTCGAGATATTGATTTTTCTCAATATAATCGAGTACCACCGGCTCAAAAACATAAATGCCCATGCTCACTAAATAATCGTAAGTTGGCTTTTCAATATAACCTTGCACCTGATTGTTGCCATTGAGTTCCAAAACACCCAAATCGATTTTTACCTGGCGACGATGAGTAGCAATCGTAGCCACAGCCTTGTTGGCTCGATGAAATGCAACAAGCTCAGCCATTTGTAAATTAGTTAATACATCACCATTACTAACCAAGAAGGTTTCATCCAATCCCGGCACCAATGCAAGTGGCCCAGCGGTACCTAAAGGTTGCTCTTCATAACTGTAGGTGATATCCATACCCACGCGCTGCCCATCTTGAAAAAACAAACGTAACAGCTCGGCTAAATGCCCGACTGTTATAACCGCCTGCCTAATACCCGCATGGTGCATCTGGCGCAATAGAATTTCCAGAATAGGCATATCACCGATGGGCAATAACGGTTTGGGTAATATTTTTGTATAAGGTGCCAGGCGCGTGCCTTTACCCCCTGCTAGAATAACTGCTTTCATACTTTAACCTTCTTACTGCTTGCTTAGTCAACGTCCGTGAAAAACTTGGCATTTTGACAAAGGATGAAGGATGAATGAACGTTTCCTTCCTCCTCCGTCTATATAAATCGCTAACTGATTTCTGATCCCTCACTTAGATTTCGTAACGGCCGATTCGGAAAGCCTCTAAATTATCGCGTATCCAATCAATGGTTGCGGCTAAGCCCATTTTGAGTGTAACGTGCGGCTGCCATTGAAGATAGTCACGTGCGCGGCGATTATCAGAATTCAGACGCATCACTTCGGATTTCTCTGGTCGTATACGTTGGGAATCTGTTTCTACAGGGATATCAGTGTCCAAAATCTCAAGTACAGTTTCTACCAAGTTCCCGATGGTAACATCCTCTCCATAGCCCAGATTAAAAACTTGGCCCAAAGCTTCTCTGTTGTCAATTGCGGCAGCCAATAAAAAGCCATTCACTGTATCAGAAACATATGTAAAATCGCGGCGTGGGGTTAAACTACCCAACCGAATGACAGGCTGCGTTAGTGCCTGGGTAATGATAGTGGGAATGACAGCGCGAGCTGACTGGCGCGGGCCAAAGGTGTTAAACGGCCGAATCGTCACAACCGGTAAATCATAGGCGCGGAAAAAACTCTCGGCCAGTTTATCAGCGCCAATCTTGCTAGCTGAGTAGGGGGATTGGCCTTGCAGTGGATGATCCTCATCAATAGGCACACGCTGGGCAGTCCCATATACTTCGCTCGTGGAAGTATGCACAAGCCGCCGCACGTCGTGCGTTCGACAAGCCTGCAGCACATTCAAGGTGCCCATAAAATTACTGCTTGCCGTCTCGACCGGATGCACATAAGAGTAGGGGATGGAAATGATCGCCCCTAGATGGAAGACAGTGTCACAACCTGCTGCGGCATCCGTTACGGCGGACGGATCACGCAAATCACCGGCGACCAGTTCAACAGCAGATTGGACATCTGCAGGTAATTGTCTTAACAAACCACTGTCTGCACGTGAAGTATAGCGTACAAAGGCGCGTACTTTTGCGCCCGCTTCGACTAACTGTTGGGTGAGGTGGCTGCCAATAAAACCGCCCGCGCCAGTAACCAACACGGAACGGCCGTGCCAAAATGGTGCTGTTTCATTATTGAATTTCATCATAAGCACATCACTTAACTAATTCTACCTTCATTAATAAAAGCGCCCTCTGCTGAAATTTGCGCTATGCTCAGATTATCCTGCAGCAACCGTATTTTGGCACGCGCTTGCTGTACTTGTTTTTTCTCAAGCAAACCGTCTAAATCAGTCAGTAAACGTTGTGTATCTGCCAAGGATAATGCCGAATCAATAACAGGCTGCCTTTCATGAAATTTAGATTTGAGTGTATGGACAACATCCGGCAAAAAGATTGTGCGCGCTTTTGTCTGATCACATATCGTTTTAATCCGTATATTATCAGACGCTGACACTTGATTTATAGCAAAAACCAACAAACCAACATCATGGCGCTCAACAAGAGCCGGAATATCAGTCGTCGTCCCCAAAACACGACAAACGCCAACTTGTACGCCGCCCATACGCGGATTATCGTCCACCATCCCTACCACTGTAAAGCCCGGCAAAAGTTCCCCCTTTGTGAGCATTGAAGCGGCAAAATCACCCATATCGCCCGTACCAATAATCAGGACACGTTCGCCAAAACTTCTTGCACCAGGCCGCAAATTGAGCCAATGTTGGGCGGCACCAGTTAACAAACGCATGCGATAACGCACCAGTACAAATCCACACCAAGCGATAATACCAATTGCGATTAACATTACCGGCGGTAATGGTCTGGTCAAATATTGATTAGCTATCAGCAGAAGTGCGGTAACCACCGCCGTAGAGCCAAAAAGAAAGAGGATATATCCGGCATGTGCTTTAGACCAAACAATACGTCCCAGGCCAAATACGACATTGACTAAACCAAATAAAATGGCAATAAATAATGCCAGGATCATTGCTGAATATTCACCCACATGTATTGGGCCAGTTAACCGCCAAAGAAAACCGATACCAAGCACAGCTCCTAATACAACAAAGGTATCGATAAAAAACCAAGAAACATAACGACTAACAAAACGTGAGAATAGACCCCAATACAACAAATTCTTAGGAACCTGTTTTTCCTTAATCCGCGGCAAGAGTGTCAGCAGTGTCCAGAAAATAATATCCAGATCACTAAAGATTGAGCGATGTCGTACATATAATACATCTAGGCGCAGCTTAGAGGGTAATATTTTTTGTAAATAATCAGTCTCACTGTCCTCTATTTGCATCATCTGTTCCTCATCGCGGTAGAGAACAGATGCCGGACTGGTAATACCAGGTCGGACCTGAAGCAATTCGCGCCGAGCCTCCTCAGGCCATTTTGCAACATAATCAGGATCTTCGGGTCGTGGCCCAACCAAACTCATGTCACCAACAAGCACATTCCACAACTGCGGCAACTCATTCAGTTTAGTATTACGCAACCATTGGCCAATTGGTGTAATACGGCCGTCGCCATTAGCCGTGATTTTTGGCCCCGCATAACTTTCGGGACATTCATACATCGTGCGGAACTTCAGAATACGAAACGGGCAGCCATCCTTGCCCATGCGTGGTCCCCAATAGAAAACAGGACCGGGGGAATCACGTTTGATCAGGATAGTAATCAAAATAAATAATGGGGAAAGCAGCAATATGCCGACCAAAGCAGCGCTTATATCTAGGCCACGACGCAGCCAACCTATGAAGCGATACTTCAGCGCCAATAACCGTTGACGCGACGTGTCGAATCCGTTTACACGGCGAGAATGGGTAATGTCCATAATTAATACCTCCTCCCCAGGTTCGGTTTGTCCTATTCAGACTTATTGTATTGAGTACATTGACTATGCCACGATCTATCAGGTAGCAAATTTATCCTAACAATCGTATATTACGAAAAGAATTACAGGTTTACGACACTACCTTTGCAGGTTTTAGTTTCTGCTACGCAGCACATGAGAGTTACGCGAGTTATTAAAATACTGGACACTGGCGTTTTT
>JAGRDI010000180.1:0-481 GCA_020432765.1 Anaerolineales bacterium
GTGACGGTGGATACGGCCGTTGCCAACATCCCCGCCATCAATCTCTACAAAAAACTGGGTTTTACACCGCTAAAACAATGGCAAACCCCTGACAATATTCCCATGATCACTTTATACCGGGAACAGGTTTTGTGAATGCGACTGTTTTTTGTGGCACACGGTTGACAGCTAACTGAAACACATCTGGCCTGGCGTAATGGCCGACGACATCAAAATCGAGTTTTGCACGCACAATTTCAGCTAAATCCAAATCGGCGTATAAAATGCCTTCTTGTCCGTAAAGTGGTCCAGCCAGTATTTTCCCCATGGGTGAAATAATCACACTGCCGCCAGCCGACATGGTATCAGGCTGGTTTTCCAATTCATGTGCCATTTCCAGATCGGGCGGAACCATATCTTTTGTGACATATTGATTGCAGCCTAACACAAAGCAGCGACCTTCCAATGCAATATGTCGCATGGTTGCCTGCCAGGTGTCACG
>JAGRDI010000180.1:573-6180 GCA_020432765.1 Anaerolineales bacterium
CCCACCGATTTTACCGATATCGGTGTCAAAAACAGGCAGTGTGCTGCCATCCCCTTCACCCCAGATCAAACGTTCGGCACCCGTGGGTTTGAGTTTGCGATGTTTACCGATTAAATTGCCCGTTGGATCAAAATAGAGCAGCGTGCAAAACAAGGTGCCGCGGCTGCCGCTGGATTCTCGTTCTGTCACACCGATGGCTAAATAAACACCAGCTTCGCGTACGGCCGTGCCCAAAATAGCTGTCTCTTGGCTTGGCACCTCAATCGAATTTTCCCAATACCTTTGCCATAAGGCACGCCCGGCATCGGACCGGCTGCCAACAACCATGCCAAAACTAAAACCGCGTGGGTAAGCGGGGATAAATGCCTCAGGTAATAAGACGACCTGGCTGCCATTTTCACCAGCTTCTCTGATCAATCGACATGCTTTTTCAATGCAAGCAGTTTTATCAAAAAGGATAGGAGCTGCCTGGACAACCGCAACTTTTACTGATCTATTCATCCCAGCCTTGAATTCCTACAATCCGCATGACTGGCAGCACAAAGATTACGCCTTTATTGGGCTCGTTCAAGTCGCCAATAATTGCTTGAGTGGCGTCAATGATTTTATCCACCATCTCTTCCGTTTTTACCAGCGTAAAGATTGTGCGGTGATGTTCTTCTCGGGTTTGTAACAGATTTCGGATACTTGGCATAAGCGGCAAGTCATCACGATAACCATTTTTTCTCCGTATCCGGCCCAGGCCAGTACTTTCTAAGATAGTAATGCCTTGTACGCCAGCATCTTCCCAGGCATCGAAAATAGGTGAACATTTATCAATATCGTCTAAAACAAACATAACCATATAGGACATTGTTTTTCCTTTATACTTCGGTGCTAATGACAGCAGCTGACTGTTGTCGATCCTTAAACGCCATACGCAGCATAGGAGGTGTTACCAAAGTAGCCACGATGACCATAAACACAGCGATTGAGAAGTTTTCTTGTGTTAACAAACCTTGATCCAGCGCAAAGGCGGCCACAATTAAACCAACTTCGCCGCGTGAAACCATACCAATGCCTAATTGTAAAGATTCGAGCCAATTGAAGCCACTGATACGTGCACCAGCGCCGCTGCCAATTATTTTACTGATAATAGCAATTAATGTGATGACGATGGCGAAACCCCAGGCACTGCCACCGATAGCACGCAAATTGGATTCCAGGCCAATGTTGACAAAGAAAATGGGCACGAAGAATCCATAGGCCAATGCTGAAACGCCAGATTCAATTTTTTGATGATAAGGTGTGCGTGCCAGGAAGAGGCCAACCAGAAAGGAGCCGGTAATTGCGGCAATGCCACCGAATACTTCCGCTGCCCAACCATAGAATAATGCCATCACAAGTGCAAAGGCAATTAACCCTTGACTTATAGGGAGGTGGTTTACCCAATGGGTCAATTTGGGCAACAACCAAAGACCCAAAGCAATGGCTATACCCAAATAACCCACCATACGCAAAATTGTGAAGAAAATATTTTCGACACCGCCTGATCCAGCTGAGCCAACAAGTAATGAACCGATTGAGAGCAGTAAAATAACAAGGATATCGTCAAATACGGCCGCTCCCAGCAAGGTTAAACCTACTTTACTGCGTAGTACCTTTAATTCCATCAATGTTTGGGCGGAAATGCTGACGCTGGTGGCGGATAATGCCAGACCCATAAAAATGGCTTCTGCATTATTCAGGCCGAATAGGCGTGCGACGCCCCAACCCATAAACAAAGGCACAATGACACCAAGGACACCAGATAAACTGGAAGCCTTGCCCGACTTTAATAATTCGGAGAGTTCAAGTTCTAAGCCGGCAAGCATCATCAGCAATAAGACGCCAATTTCGGCCATCATTTTAAGCATTTCGGCAAGGTGTTCATCTTCAGCAAATACTGGCCAAACGTGCAGTATATTGAGAATGGTTGGCCCTAGGATGATGCCAACCAGCAGTTCGCCAAGGACAGCAGGTTGACCTAAACGATTGCTAATATAGCCACCTATCTTGGCGGCTACGATGATAATGATCAAGGCGGCAACGAAGTTTAGAAATTCTGTTGACATAGTTTGTAAGTATACCTTTCTCTGTTTTGCTTGGGAATTTGATGATTGTGTTGTTTTGGAATAAACCGTAATGGATAATCAGCGCACAGAGCAATTATCGAAAAAAGTCGACAATCACCCACAGCTGCAAACACATCAGTGGCAATAGTCGACTACTATTTGAGTAAGCCTCGTCTTGGAGGCTGTCTACTATTCTTTTACCTAAAGTAACTACTTAGGCTCCGGGTTAGTCTGCTGACTATGTCCGGTTGTGTTTTTGTAGTTACTACTTGTAATTATTCTACCAACTTATGGGAGAGAAGCCATCGGTCGAGTTGAACCATAATCTGACCCTAACAATCATTCAAACTCTCCCAAAATTGTTGAAATCCAAGTGTTTGGCAGTTGAACAGGATTTTGTTTTGAAGATTTATGCGATATGTCTTTTTAAGATGTGTACTTGTACGTGTGAGCCGTGACGCGTCATCTCGATTTGATCGCCGTGATTGATATTGGCAATGATGTCGGCGTCGAAGTCATAAGCGTAAGGGATGCCTTCAAGTGAGCAGGCCGGGGCGCTTTGTTGATCAATTTGGGTGTTGAGGATGGCAAGGGGTGCTTTGCCGCGATAATACAGTTCTAACAACACATAAGGGGCGACGGAGGAGCCGCTGCCTTTGGGGAAGATGGCGATTTTGCCGGCCATGCTCTGACCGTTAGCGGGATGGCCTTCTTCTTCAATGACGCCGGTTTCGCGATTGACGTAGCCAAGCAGCGTGATGGGCACGGCCGTTACAAAAGCCTCGCCCTTAATTGTGAAATCTGTCTGAGATGGTAGTCCATGCCCAATTGCTGTGAAGTTGCCTGTCGCTGGCTGCCTGGCAACGGCCGTTATCACCTTTTGTTTACGTTTGTCTGCGGCGGTTTTCTCTTGGGTTGCCTGGGCTGTGATTTGGATTGTGCCAGTTGCTAAGGCGACACAATCTGCCAGTGTCATGACAGATGTGGCGATACCATTCAAACCGGACTTGATGTAATGTTCCGCTTTCATTGAGTTAGTAAGAATATGTTTGACCCACGTTTGATCGTAAGGCACAACTTCGGGACAAGTATTTTCTAATAACAAAGCGCCGCTTGCCCGGATGATGTCGGCCAGGCTGGTTTTTTCGGCGATTGCTTTATTGTGAGCAGAGGTAAATATCCAAATAGGTGGAGGACTGCCTGCCTCGACGGGATCGGCCGTGACTTTTTTGCCTTTGAGTAGTTTGGCGACCGCACGTAGTTCGCCAATAGAAGCTTGTGGACAGCCGATGGTGATTAGCGCTACGGCCGTTGCTGGTGCCAAATCTGCATAACGTCCAGCTAATGCTGCAACATCAAACAATAAATTATCCTGAAAATCTCCCCCCATCTCATTGTCAATATATAACAACGGACAGCCGTAATTGGCGGCGGCTGCCGAAAGCGCTTTTTTTTGCTCATGGTCTAGAGCGGCAGGCAAGCCACGAATAACCGGAATAGGGCCATATGGCATGCGCCAATGGGGTTGACGCTGCATACCAATCCAATCGCCGAGAATCGAAAAATCGGTGGGGTCTTGTAAAACGGCCGTTACGACCACCTCTAAATTGGGTTGACGTTCTTCTGCTTTTAGCAAGCCATAATGCGGCGCATAGCCAGTCAGGGCCGATGCCAGCGCTGACAGACCTGATTCACGATTGGTTTGTAAATCGCAATAGGAATTGCCAAAACAAATCGCGTTTGATTCAGCCCAAGCAGCCAGCCCTTCTGTCGTCACACCTTCCCATTCATAAGGTGTACAAGATTGGGTTGGGCGCACGCCTAAATCGGTATAATGCTGTACGATTTCATGATTATGATCTAGAAAATTGGGCGCTACAATTCGCATAGCGGCGAACTGTTCCTCATCGCAGCCGGCTGAATTGAGTGTTGTGGGGATGGCGACCTGAGCGGATGCGTCGCTGCTGAGTTTGGTTAAAAATTGGCGCAAGCCCAGTCCACCTGTAAGCGGGGATACGCCGGAAAGGTGTGCGCTTTGAATGGGAATTAGGCTATCTGCTCCAGCAGCGGCAGCCAAATCCAGTACCAATCGCATCCCCATTTGCTTGGCTACACCGTGCTCGCCAGCAAGCATGGCTTGTTGTTCTGCATTCAATTTAATAGATGTCATGAACTCTCTCTTTTAAAACATGAAGTATTTGTTGTGGTCATCGTTCCCCAGGGTTATTTGGATCTCTTGGTTTTTCATCATGTACCAAAGTCGGCCGTTGCATCACAACCGTTGGTGCTTCATGGATAGGTGGTTGTTTTTTCTCTTGATAATTAATATATTCGCGCTGTGTTGGATAAGCGAAGTCAATGTCCCAATGTGCTTTGAAAGCATGCAAAACATCTTCCCAAATCGCTTGTGTACTGCTGCGTTGACTGCGTGGGTTAAGCATATAACGCATCGTAAGAATAACGCCGCTATCGGCAACTTCAGTATACACAATGGGTGTCACATTGTTGTAGGTAATGACGAAGCGTTTGTTGACGGTTTTGTTGTATTTGTTGACGCCCTCGCTTACATCTGGTGCGTGGCGTGTGACAATGTCAGTGAGCAGCGCCTTGGCTTTTTCCCAATCGCTTTCAAAAGTGACCATCACGGGGATTTCATTCCAAATATAAGGCAATCCTTGGGTGTAATTGGCAAACGACTCCTTAAACACAGAGCCATTAGGCAAATGGATGATGCGGCCGGTACTTTGTTCGGCGTTGATGCGGTTGCCGATTTCTAGTAAACTGAAGGCGAACAGACGCACATCGATCACGTCCCCTTTATGTGTGCCAATCTGAATACGGTCACCGACATCAAACGGCCGTCGCCACATGATAAATATCCAACCCGCCAAACTGACGATCAAATCTTGCAGCGCAATCGCTAAACCAGCGGAGAGCAAACCGAGGTAAGTTGCCAGGGATTGGACGGCATCGATCCAGATGCGGCCAATTACAAAAATGCCAATAACCACAAGCACATAATCGACGATTTTACGGCTGTTGTAAAGCGTTTGGGGAGTGGCCTCAAATCGTCGATGTACGATGCGCAAAGCCAGCAGGCGCAGCACCCACAGCACAAAAATGACCAGCAGCGTTGAAAAGAGCTTACTTTGTACATCGGGCGTGAGACTCAAATATTCTTGCAGAAACTCTTGGATTGCTTGCATAGGTTAAACGTGAATCGTTTCCGGGCGTACAATTTCCACAGGAATGCCGCTGGATTGTTGAATATTGTGAGCAAAACGTTCTACCAGATCATCGCCAAATACATTGGCTGTAGAGCCACGCGGGGCACCCAATAGGAGCAGACTGGCCTGTGTTTCAGCGATGTAATTGCAGATTTCATCCTGAACACGTCCTTCCCGAATTTCCATTTTGACATCCAGGCCAGCCATGCGGGCGCGTTGTTGAGCTGTACGCAGCAGCGCTTTACCCATCCAGATGAGTTCTTCACGAACGGCCGTTTGCAAAGGTA
>JAGRDI010000180.1:6311-8591 GCA_020432765.1 Anaerolineales bacterium
TCCTTTGCATCACTTGGGCTTAAGCCGCGGTTTTCTTTAATGATGTCCAGCGCTGCCAAGCGATTATCCGCTTCCGTGGACAATTCATGATGTACTTTTTCGGAAATGATATCCTGCTGCATTGCATTCGTAATCGCAGCACGTTCAGCTTTGAGTACATCGCCGCGTGCTTGTAAAAACATTTCCTGTTCTAACTCCGGAAAGGCTTCCAAATGATCACGCATCGCTAATTTTGTCTCATTGATTTCGTCATCATACACAGCATTCATGGCTTCCCAAACATCTCTAAATAAAAGTCCCTCGTCGCGTTGACGGTTTAATTCGTGCTGACCAGCGCGTTTGGCATATAAACGTGCCTGACGGCGCTGCTGTTCTAATATTTGATCCGGCTTTTTAGCCAGACCGAGCTGGTTAATCAACGCTTCAATTGTCGTACCCTGTACTAATAGTGTAAACAATACTACACCAAAAGCCATCACTCTTAATTCAGTCGCAAATTGCACACCAAAAACTTCACCCGTTAGCGTCAACGCTAACGCTAAACTGATTGCACCGCGCAAACCACCCCAATACATCACATGGCGATATGGCATGGGAATATCAAGACGCGGTGGTGTAAAGATCGAATACAAGCTGGTAAAGCTGTAGACGATAATGGCGCGGCTGAGCAAAACAGCAATCACAGCGACGATGATGGGGATGATATTGGGCCACATTTGTGTGATTTCAACTTCCAATCCAATCAACAGAAATACCAACGAGTTAGCCACGAAGGCCGCAAATTCCCAAAAGTTTTGTAGTGTGAGTTGGGTGGTTGGCGACGTGTTTTGCAAGCCGATATTGCCAACCATCAATCCAGCGGCGACTACAGCCAGGATGCCAGAAAAATGGAAATATTCCGCGATCACAAAAGCGCCAAAAGCCAGGGCAACGGTGGTTGTGGTTTCGATGAGATCGTCGTCGACATTTTTGAGAATGATGTAGGAGACGATATAGCCCAGCAGCAGACCAATGCCCAAACCGCCTAATGAGACACGCAGAAATTGAATCACAGCATCGCCTAAAGAACTTATCCCCTGTTCAAACGGATTGGTACCTGCTGCTGCAAAACCAACTGCCAATGTGAAGAGGACGATGGCGACACCATCATTAAACAAGCTTTCGCCTTCAATTAATAATCCCAAACGTTTGCTGACACCTAAACTGCGGAAAAAAGCGATCACAGCCACAGGGTCGGTAGCGGAAATCAAAGCGCCAAAAGCGAGTGCCGCCAGCAAGGGTACATCTAGAACCCAGGTAACAATTTCGCCGACGATGATGGTGCCGATTAATGTGCCGAAAACAGCGAGTAAGGTGATCGGCACCAATTCCTCACGCAATTTTGTCCATTTTATTTGGAGTGTGGCTTCAAACAGTAAGGGCGGTACAAGGATAGCTAAAATCAGGTCGCTGCTGACATCAATCAGGAATGGATTGGGTGTGAAAGAGAGCAATAAACCCACTAGCACCAGTGCCACGGTATAGGGAATGCGGATACGGCGGATAATAATGGCAACGATTGCTGCAATTGAAAGCAATAAAACAAAGCCTAACTCTTGTTGTAATAGATCGCTTTCTTCAGCTAGTTTTAGCACTAGTTCCATGTTTACTCCTCGTATAAATTATGAAGGATGAAATTCATAATTCATCCTTCTTGATTCATAATTTTCTGTACAGGATGTGTTGTTATTTTTGAGCCAAGTAATCGGTCAGGTTGACACGGCCGTATTCACCGCGTTGATATTTCGCTAAATCACTTCCCCAGGGAATGGTGCAGTCGAGTCCCATTTTGGCAGTGCGGCTTTTTTGACCGGGTTTGTGCGTGCCGGAAGGATCCAATGAACTGCCGGGTTGGTCTGTGTAAATGACCAAATCTTTATCAGCCTGAAAGCGGGTCGCCATGGCCCATTCGACATCGGATGGCTGGAAAATATCGACATCTGTATCGACAACCCAGACATGTTTGAGCGATCCATGACCCCGAAAAGCAGCTTCAATGGCTAAACGGCCGTCTTCTGGTCCTTGTTTATCAATTTGCACAACTGCATGTAACCAGGATGTGCCGCCAGGTGTAATGGCTGCGCCGGTACAGCGCACGACTTTGTTCACCGCAGCAAAAATAGTAGGTTCACGCGGCATACCCATCAGCAATTTATGTTCAAGACCGCCTGGTAATAATGCATGGAAAATCGGGTTTTTACGATGTGTGATCAGGTCAATTTCGACAACCGGCTGCTGCCG
>JAGRDI010000180.1:8721-14093 GCA_020432765.1 Anaerolineales bacterium
CAACGGCGTAGGTGCTAAGGCATTGGCGACGGCTAATTCGTCAACTTCTGGCGGTGGTGACATGGATGCAGCTAAATGCACAGCTTGCGAAACGCCAATACAAATTGCTACCGGCAAATCCCCTTTTGTCTTCTTTAAGGCTGTGGAAGTGCCACGATTTTCGACCAATCGAATGGCGAAGTGGTTTTTGTCTAAGCGCAGCAAACGATGGTAACACATGTTACGGCCGTAATCCGGATCCTTCATGATCACAACATTGCTGGCGATATAATGGCCCGCATCTGCGGGTAAATGTAACAAAACTGGCAGCGCGTTCAAATCCACATCTTTGACGATGATTTCCTGGCAAGGCGCTTCTGTGACCATTTCGGGTACAACTGGATTTGCCAACGCTTGGGTTAGATGGTGTGTCAGTTGATCGAGCGGCACGTTCAAATCCATACTGAAAAACTGACGTTCCGCACATGGACCAGCGATGACGCGCCAATCGGGGTAACCTATGATCTGGTTAAAAAGCACCGCTTTGCCTTCAAGCGCATGGGCGACATTTGCTAGTTCAAATGTCACGTCAACGGGCTGTTCAATGGTGATTAGATCGCCGCTCTCTGCTGCTTTTTGGATGAAGTCACGTAAGCTCATAAATGTATTATCTCTCTAGTAAATGTATTTTCACAACTCTTTTGCCCATTGTGATGTGCAGTGTTTCGTGGATTGTGGGATGATTATCATCATCACGAATTTTGGGTCATTATCTACTTTATTTACAGACCCGGCAACGATTTTAGGAGAGATCTATGAGACGGCAGTCTGCATTATGGTTGACAATTAGTGTATTATTTTTGTCTTCATTGGCTTGCAATGCATTTGCTGGTAATTTGGAGCCGGCACCTCTGCCACCAACGGCCGTTTCCATAACGCCACTTCCCACATCTGATTTTATTGCTACCGAAACGCTGCCCGGTGAGACAGACGAACCCCAGGTCGAGATGTTGATTGACCTCAATATTCGCAGTGGCCCCGGCGTGCAATACGATCGCTTGGGTTTTTTGTTGGCAGGTGAGACCGTACCGGTGGAAGGGGTTGATCCAGAAAGTGGATGGTGGAAAATCAGTTGTCCAATCAATGTAGCAGGTCCGCAATGTTGGGTGTCTGGTGGCGAACAATACACACGTGCTGCCAATAGTGAAACTGTGCCAATTGCTGAGGCACCACCAACGCCGACGCCGTTCGCGCCAGAATTGGAACCGAATACAGGTGTGTTGGTTTATATTGATAACGGCCGTCTTTTTGCAGCCAAACTTAATTTAAAAAACAATCCTCCCATACCTGCTGAACCTCAATTACTTGTTGAAGATCAAAATATCCAAAGATTGTATCTTGCACCAAATGGACTGCGCGTTGCATATATCGCTGGTAATTCACAAGCCAACAGTCTAAACGTGGTCAATATCGATGGGCAAGACAAACGCACTCTGGTATCTGCGGAGGCGACGCCATTCCTTGTATCACAAGTACAATGGTTTGCCGACAGCCAGGCGCTGGCTTTTAACACAGATGTCCAGTTTGGTTCCCAGGTTGATTTGTGGACGGTTACGTTGGATGGCGAGTTGATGCAGCGCTTTGCGGCTGGTGAAGGTGGTGGCGCGTTTTTGCTTTTGCCAGATGGTCAAGTGTTGTTAAGTCGTCAGGATAATATCACGCGTGCCAATTTAGACGGAACTGTTCAGGACCTGATCATACCTTTTGAAATGATAAACACCGCCAGTGAATACATCTATTATCCGCAGCCGCAGCAAACAACAGATGGCGGTGCGTATGTCGCTATTCCCGATGCACAGCCATGGCAAGTGGGTTCCGGCGCAGCTCTATGGCAAATTCCAGCGGGAGCCCCTGTCGTTAAATTGAAGCATATTGAGGGCAATATTCTGTTTGATCCGGTGCTGTGGTCGCGAAACGGCCGTTATTTGGCCTATATCCAACGTTTAATGGAAACCACAAGTCCACCACCGCAGCTAGTTATGGCTGATGGTAATGGGCAAAACATACAAGCGTCTGGTTTTTTTGCTGAAAAAGTGCATGCTTGGAGCCCAAACAACCAACAAGTCATTTACAGCGGACCAGAATTTTATGCAATAGGGCGGGTTGATTCTGCACCATCCCAGGTTAGTCTGGGCAGTGGCCGTATTGTGGGTGATGCGCAGTGGAGCACAGAAAACAGTTATATTTTGGCGCTTGGTTTTGTGGGCAGTAATACCTGGGAATTGCAGAGTGTGAGTATGGCGGGAACGGCCGTGTCGCTTACCACAATTAACAGTAGTAACACAGTTCAATTTGCTGTCTGGACACCATAATAAAAAAACAGACCCCATCTCATGAGATGGGGTCTGCCTCGCAGAGGGGATGTTGATCTGATAAAAACAGTTACCTAAAGGGTAAGCTGGAATATCCTAAAATAGCTCCCTCAACAGGTGTTGGCGGCACCAAAAAACAGACGCGGCTAATTAACGTCTGCGCAGGAAGGCTGGTATATCTAAATTGCTGGATGCATAACGTGCATCGGCCATTTCCGGCGCACGTTTAGGTTCAGCCGGTTGTGGTTGACGTGGTGCTGACGATGGAGCAGGTACTGGCGGCTCACGCCGTGTTGATTGCTGTGGAGCCGTGCGGTTGTATTGCTGCATAACCTGACGACGGGCCGGATTGCGCTCAAAACCAGTCGCGATAACCGTAATACGAATTTCATCGCCCATGCTTTCGTCGATGACTGCACCAAAAATAAGATTGGCGTCTGGATGTGCTGTTTCGCGGATAATGGCCGCTGCCTGATTAACCTCAAATAGGCTCAAATCTGATCCACCCGTGATGTTGAACAAAATACCGCGTGCGCCGTCAATAGTTACGTCTAACAAACGTGAGCTAACTGCTTGTTCGGCCGCTACACGGGCACGATCGTCACCGTCACCGTGCCCCACGGCCATCAGTGCGGCACCACCTTCAGACATAATAGTTTTAACATCGGCAAAGTCCAGATTGATCAGTCCAGGTACGGTAATCAATTCACTGATACCTTGAATGCCCTGGCGCAAGACATCATCGGCCATACGGAAGGAATCGTTCAGTGAGACACGTTTGTCAGTGATTTCCAACAAACGATCATTAGGAATTACGATTAAGGTATCGACATGTTCACGCAGTTGTTCAATGCCTTGTTCAGCGGCATTGGATCGTTTGCTGCCTTCAAACATGAATGGTTTGGTGACGACGCCAATGGTTAGTGCACCTTGTTCGCGTGCAGCTTTAGCAATGATCGGCGCTGCCCCCGTACCTGTACCACCACCCATACCGGCGGTGATAAAGACCATATCAGCCCCTTTGAGAATCTCATACACTTCTTCAAGAGATTCGGTAGCGGCCTTTTCACCTTGTTCAGGATTGCCACCCGCACCCAAACCACGGGTCAACTTATCGCCAATACGTACACGTGTAGGCGCATCTGATAAAAGCAATGCTTGATTGTCGGTGTTGACAGCTACAAAATCAACACCAGTGACATTTTCGGCAATCATGCGGTTGACCGCATTGCTACCGCCACCGCCGACACCGACGACGCGAATAACTGCTAAATTTTCTAATTCCGGAGCTCGTTGCATAGACCTATTCCCTCTCAAAAAACTACGCGGTAAAACGCGAATAGATTAGATAATCGGAAGCAATATTTTTAATCAAAGTGACTTATTGAGTGCCGGTTCTTTAAGGAATCCGCAGAATAAGTGATTCAGGAATTCCGCATTGTTTCTGCGGTTTACCTATAATAATGTTGCTTTGTTACCAGGTCGGGGATCATACCGGCTGGCATATTGTTCTAATACATCGCGTTCAACCAACCATTTGTTGCCGAACTTGATAGCAGGTAATTTGCCTTGTCGTATGAGTCGCCGCACTGATTCGGGGTGAATATTGAGACGTTTACTAGCCTCGTGAACCCCCGCATAATTTTCTAACAAACTGTCTTTACTCATAATTATTTGTGCTGCTTGCATTGTAGATAAAGGCAATGCGGGATACTACAACAAAACCTACTGTTGTAACAATACAACAAAACTTAATGAAAGTCAAGTATTACGTCAACCAAATTTGGGAAATAGTTGCGATATTATGTGAAATTGGGTGAGTGACGGGTGTTTTTATATGTAGGTCTTCAGAGACTTGAGGTTTGCCCGTTGTTAACTTTGGATATTGGTAAACGGGTAAACCTTTGTGGAATCGTTGTTGTCAAAGATTATTTGTAAACGAAATGGGTTTATTCTGCAGCAATTTGCCAATCATTTTGGTAATTGTTGACACGTTCTTTAATAATTTCAGGGATAGAGAAGGCGCTGTTGGCACGGTAGTCATACATGACTTGGACTGTTTTGCCAATGGCAATGAGACGGCCGTCTTCACCTTCAAAACGATAAGCAAGATCAAAACTTTTATTACCAAAACGGGATAGACCAATACCCAGGCGAATTTTTTCACCCAACAATGCAGGTGAACGGTAAGTACACTCAGCCTTAACAAGAATTAGAGGGATATCTAACAAACTTTCTGTGGCCAGCTTGGTGCCTGCAAAGAGTTCGGTGACATATTTAACACGACAATATTCCATGTAGCTAAAAAAGACCGCATTGTTTACATGACCAAAAGCATCAATGTCACGAAAGGCCACTTCGACTATTACTTCGTAAGGAAATCCAGTTTGATTCATATTATTCCATCGGTTCGGCGGCCAATGTAACTGGAATTTCCAGAATTTGACCTGCACGCATAATTTTCACAAGGACGGTATCGCCCACGCTGGTTTTTAACTCTAAATATTGTAACAGGCTGTTCCAATCATTGATAGGGTTGCTGTCGACAGCGGTCAAAATATCGCCACCAATCAGAATGCGCCGGTTGTTGAGGATGATTTCTTTGCTTGCCCCTTGAATTCCAGCGTTGAATGCAGGGCCGTTGCGATAAAGTTGGGCAACGAGAATTCCGTTTTCAACCGGAAGCTGCAAGGTGCGTGCCAATTCGGCGGAGATTGAATAGCCTAACAAGCCCAATGAGGGATGCGGGTAACTGCCTTCGGCGATGAGTGCCGGTACAATGCGTTTGATGGTATTCACCGGCACGGCAAAACCAATGCCTTCGGCATTATCACGAATGGCGGTGTTGACGCCGATGACAATGCCACGTGAATTTAGAAGTGGGCCCCCAGAGTTACCGGGGTTGATTGCGGCATCGGTTTGAATGACATTGAAAATAAAGTCGCCGTTATCGCGCTGCAACGGCCGTCCCAAAGCACTCACAACTCCCATCGTCAACGTATTATCCAGCCCAAACGGATT
>JAGRDI010000180.1:14231-32685 GCA_020432765.1 Anaerolineales bacterium
CCGACAACGACCGCTTCACCTTCAGACTCATCAGGAAAGGTTACACGAATGCTTTCTGCACCCTCGATGACATGATAGTTTGTGATGATATGACCCTCAAGATCATACACAAAACCAGAACCAGTGCCTTCGCCGGGCATGGGGCCGAAAAAAAAGTTCATGGTAATGACCTGGGCAGTAATATGGACAATCGAGGGGCCAACCCGTTCATATAAGTTCGTGATGAGCTGCTCTTCGATGTCGATCGGTTCCATGTCGGCAGCGGAGAGCGGGGTGGGGGTAGTGACGATGAAGATAGGTGTTGTAGTGGGGATAGGTGTAGGTGTAGATACGGGGATAGAAACGGCCGTTGGTGTCACAAAAAGAGCTGTTTGTGTCAGTTGACAGCTTAATAATGTTAGTGCGGTAAAAAGAATAAAGAAGTAACTTTTCGAATGCATACAAATATCTAAATGTCTATGATTCCATAGCACCATTTTAACTGATATTACCACGACTTTCACGCGAAGTGGTTGTTTATTTAGGTTCTTTAGGATTTGGCGGGTATATGGATATCCTGGTAGGGTCATAGCACGCCATGACCCTACATGTGGTGATTATCCTATGAAATCCGGTTGAACCTTATCAGTTTAACAGAAGCATAAGGTAAATAAGTCTCGCAGAACGATATAACTGTGCATAACTTTTGATAAGAACCCTATACCAACACTTTGCCAGCGCCCATTTCTTTGTTATCTTCCCTACATGCGCAAAATCCTCACATTACTTCTCTTATTAGGGTCCCTATTTATGCCTGGGCTTGCACAAGCACAAACTACCGAACCGCCTGTTATCCGTAATGAAGCTATTGTCGATTACCCGCAAAGCGTTAGATTTCAACTGGAGGTTGATCCCGCGTTTAATGTTGTCGATGCAGTGCTTAATTATGATGTCACCCAAACCGCCTGTCTGGATGTCAGCACACAAGTGCCAGTAGATGTGGCAGGTTCTCTCATTGATTGGGAATGGCCGATGGTGCGTTCTGGCAATCCGCCGCCCGGCGCTGAATTGTGGTGGGAGTGGACGCTCACTGATGACCAGGGCAACACGACTACAACGCCGCGCCAAACGTTAACTTTTAGCGATGATCGCTTCGATTGGCAAACGGTGCAGGAAGGGAATGTCACGCTGCATTGGTATGCTGGCGATGAAGTGGGACCTTTGTTGTTGGATGCGGCCGTTTCTGGTTTAGCTTTGCTCGAAGAGGATATGGGGATTGAGCTGCAAGAACCGGTGGAATTATATATTTACGGCCGTACCGAAGATATGCGTGATGCGGTTTTGTACATTCAAGATTGGGCCGGCGGTGTTGCTTTTGCTGAATATAATACGATCCTCATCGGCGTTGTACCGTCACAAGCTGAAGGTTGGGGACGTGATACGGTGCGGCATGAATTGGCACATTTGGTTGTGGGGCAATACGGCCGTTCCTGTGTCGGTGGCCATCGTCCTACCTGGCTCGAAGAGGGTCTGGCCATGTATGCCGAAGGTGAGCCGTCTGAACAGGTGTTATCTGATCTCGAACGCAGCCAGGAAAACAACGATTTCGCTGCCCTGCGCAGCCTCAACGGACCGTTCCCGGCGCATGGAGACGCAGCGGGCAGCGCCTACAGCCAGAGCTACAGTGTGATTCAATTTTTGCAAGATGAATATGGCATAAAGAAATTACAAGATTTATTATTGCTAATAGCTGGCGGCACAGGCACAGATGCGGCTCTGGAGCAGGTCTATGGTTTTAATGTCGATGGTCTGGAGAGTGAATGGCGGGTTTGGCGTGGTTTGCCTGCGCGTACCTATCCACCCACGCCGACACCGCTAGCTGTGGAGATGATTCCTACTGTTGTCCCGTTTGCTGGACCACAGGATTACCCGACACCATTGCCAATTGCTGAAAAGGGTGTAGAGGAGACGGCCGTTCCCCAACCAGGCAACAGCATTTGTGCATTGGGCCTGATTCCTTTATTCGCCCTGGCCTTTATCGCCCAAAAATCGCAAAGGACAAAAATTTGATGTTACCTCGTCGTTCGGCCTTGTTTTTTTTCATTTTTGTCCCCTTGTTGTTGAGCTGTCAACTTGTCGATATGGCTTTGCAGGGTGCTGCCAATGACACCATCTCCTTAAGCGATGGTCAACCGCGTACACTTGATCCGGCCAAAACCCTGGGTGGCCCAGATGGGCCGCTCGGTCATATTTTTAGTGGTTTAGTTACACTCAATACAGACTTACAAATCCAGCCCGATCTGGCCGCAGGTTGGGATGTGAGCGACGATGGCTTGGTCTATACGTTTTTCCTACATAAGGATGCTGTTTTTCATGATGGCACACCCGTGACAGCGCGTGATGTGATTTACTCTTGGGAACGCGCTGCTGATCCAGCTACTGGTTCTGATACGGTACTTACTTATCTGGGTGATATTGAAGGCGTCGCCGAGAAAGTTGCGGGTACGGCCAATGAAATCAGCGGACTCCGTGTTATCGATGACCATACGCTTGAAGTCACGTTAAGTGAACCGGTGGTTTATTTTTTGTCAAAACTCGCCTATCCGGTCGCCTTCGTTGTTGATGGCGCAAATGTGCAGCAGGCTGATTGGGAGCATCAACCCAATGGCACGGGACCATTTAAATTGCAAACCTGGCGTGATGATGAAATTATAGAACTGGTGCGCAATGATGCTTTTTACAAACAGCCTGCCTATGTAGAACGTTTGGTTTTTGACCTGGGGCCTAGCCTGGCATTGTCTCAATATGAAAACGGCGAAATTGACCTGGTGTGGGTAGGCGGTGGTTCGCTGGAACGTGCTCAAGACCCCAATGATCCCTTGAGCGCTGATTTGCGCACGGTGGTTGATATGTGTACACAGACGATTGGCCTGAATAATAATCTAGCGCCGTTTGATGATGTGCGCGTGCGGCAGGCATTTAATTATGCTTTGGATAAAGAACGTATTATTCAGACATTTACAGACGGTAATGCGCTCGTTGCCAATGGACCATTACCGCCGGGTATGCCCGGTTTCGGTGGTTTAAACACACCCAGCTATGCGTATGATCCTGAAAAAGCACGTCAATTGCTGGCGGAAGCGGGTTATGCGGATCCGGCCGATTTAGGGATATTGACTTATACGACATCCGGGTATGGCGATGTGGGCGCTTTTGTAACGGCCGTAATCACTCTCTGGCAGGAAACATTAGGTGTCACCATTGAACCCGTTGTCTTAGACCCGTTCACTTATTACGATGAACTGTATGCCGGCAATGCCGGTCATTTTTATGCCACAAGTTGGTGTGCCGATTATCCCGATCCGCAAAATTTCCTCGATATTCTGTATCACAGTACTTCTACACAAAATTTGGGCGGCTTTTCTGACCCACAAATCGACGGTCTTTTGGAAGCGGCGCGGGTAGAAACAGATGTGACCCGGCGTATTGGCATGTATCAAGAAGCCGAACAGGAGATTGTTGATGCTGCGCCGGTGGTGTGGATCAGTCATGGGGAAACGGCCGTACTCGTCAGCCCCGATCTAATTGATTATGTACTTACACCCATTGGCGTTCCCCAATGGCACCGTGTAAAAGTACAGCGTTAAAATAGAAAATGGAAAATTTTTCCCCTACAAAAGCAGCACACCCCCCTTGGCTGACAAACGCTCGTGCCGGTTGGGATGTTGATGTCCACACGTGGTTGCTGGAAATCGGTGAACAACGCAACCTTGGCGTGATAAACTCTTTTAAGGTCATAAAGGAACGGCCGTGGTCGATTGTGTTACAAGTACATTTCACCAAGGATACTGCCTATTTCAAGGCATGTGGCGTAGGCGGCAAGTTTGAGCCGCAGCTGCTGCAGCATTTGGTACACAACCAACATCTTCTTCTCCCTGACCTCTATGCAATTGAGGTGCAGCGCAGTTGGCTGTTGATGGCTGATGCTGGCGTTTTGCTGCAGGAATTTGGTGCAATAACACAGCAGCTAGCCATACTCAAGCAGTTGTTATCAGGTTACGCACGCTTGCAGATAGATTCGCTAGCCGATATTGAAAGTTACCTAGAACTTGGACTGCCTGATCGTCGCGTTGAAAAACTACCAAGGCTGTTAGAATCTCTTCTAGGTGATGAACGGCTTGCTGTGGAGCGCAGCGTGCAAGAAGTTAACAAGCTGCAAACATCAGTGCAGAAACTTCTACCGCATTTTGAACGGACGTGCTTTGAGCTAGCCGCTTCTTCATATGGAGCTGCGCTCGATCATGGCGATATCCACCGTGGTAATATATTTGTCAACAACGGGGATCCTTGCCTGAGTGATTGGGGTGATGCTTGTGTGACTCATCCATTTTGTTCGGCCATGCTCATCATTGAAACAACGCTTACGCAGGTACCGGAAGATAAGCGCGTGTCATGGATACGGCCATTGCTGGACACCTACCTCGCTCCCTGGCAAATTTTCGCGCCGCGTGAACAGCTCTTGCCGACATTCCAAACTGCACTGTGGGCTGCTTACGCTGTGCGCGTGCTGAATATGGCCCACATGTTCCAACATGCGCCCGCGCAGCATATGGTACGCTGGCTGCCATATATTGCCCAATATCTGGAAAAATGGGTTTGGTATGCCGATTTTCTAGAGCGCGATATCGAAGATTGGATGGAAACGAGTAATTATTGAGGAACAACTTATGATAGATAGCCACCCACAACAACCCGCACAGCAGATCGCATTTTGGGCAGACAAAATTCGTGATATGGCGGCGCTGGGGCTTGTTTTTAGCGACAATTTTTATGAACGTGAACGCTGCGAACGCCTGCAATCGCTGGCATTGGAGATGATGGCTTATGCGACGGATACCCCGCTGCCAGCGATGGAGCCATTACGTGCAACTGTGTTTGCGCGACCGACTCCAGCGGCGGTGGTAGATACGGCCGTTATCGACAATAACGGCCGACTACTGCTCATCCGGCGTGCTGACAATCACAAATGGGCTATGCCGGGCGGAGCGTTGGAAGTAGGCGAAACACCCAAAGAAGGCGGTATACGCGAGGTACATGAGGAGACAGGCGTGCGCTGTGAAATCACAAATTTAATCGGTGTTTTTGATTCGCGTCTGTGTGGCTCGGAAACGGCCTATCATTTGTATCATATGACTTTTTTGGCACGGCCGTTAAATGGTGATGCACCTGATCCGGTTTCACATGCGCTGGAAATTGAAGCCACGGGTTGGTTTAGCGCAGATGAACTACCAGAGAATATCGATTCCGGGCATGTGGGACGTATTCCGCTTGCTTTCGAGATGTGGCGGGGAGAGAAACGGCCGTATTTTGATAGGTAGGGGTTTGGCACACCAAACCCCTACAAAAATCTAATTTCCAGAAATGGTGCTGACCACGCTGTTGGTGGCACCATATTCGTTAGGCCATTGGGCATCGGCCGCTTTGTCATTGACCCAATTTTGACCATCAACGAGATAAAGGTATTGAAATTGTTCGCCCTTGGGCAAGCGCAGTTTTGTCTTGAACGGGCTGCCGTTTGTTTTGGCTTTTTTCATTTCGACTGGCTGCCAGTCATTGGCTTCACACACGAGTGCAACGGCCGTTGCTGCATCACTTTCAAATTCAAAGGTTACTTCACAATCATCTTTTGTCTTAAAAAAACGTTTCTTTAACATATTGTTTTACTCCTTTTGCTGTCAAAGCGACGGGATTATAGACCGTTTGTTCTTATTGTCAACTTTCCTGAGAGCTTAATAAACCTTCATTAGGTTTTAGCCACACCCAGACGGGCAGATGATCGCTGGCGGCTGCATTGGGGACTTTGCCGGCAGCTTCGATCACGAAATCGTGCGTGTATATGTGATCGGCTTCTGCGGCGATGTTAAAGCGTTCGATGGTTGGTCCATTTCTTGCTGAGGCACGCTCAAGGCCAAATACGCCCATGATCTCATCGAGTTTGCCAATTTGTGCGGCGCTGACTGTGTTGAAATCGCCGCCAACAACATATTGTGCCTGTTCAGGAATCGTGTTGGTGATGGTTTCAAATCCCTTTTTTCATCACCTCTCCCCCACAAATTCATAATTTCTTCACAGGTTTAACGCAAAGTATAAACATGAAATTTTGTTGTGATTTATTCATCGCAGAGCAAGCAATAATCTGTTTGGCTCTGCGGTTAGTTGTAAAGGAGACCAAATATGTTTTTTCGTAAATTGATAGGCTTTGCTTTCATAGCGATGCTCTTTGTGGGAGCGATGAGTTTATTTGGCATGGGGCGTGGACGAACACAGGATGCGTGGACACAAGGTTATATTGCTGGGCAGCAGTCGGTCACAACGAATGCAGATGACATGTCAACCGTACCGCTTGCACCGGCAAATAGTTATGCCAATCATAATGAGTTTGGCTACGGCCGTTCCCATTTCGGCTTCTTCCCTGGCTTTGGCTTGCTGTTCTGCCTGATTCCGCTTTTCTTTTTCGGCGGTTTATTCATGTTATTTGGCGGTCGCCACCGTATGGGCAGACGGAGACACTGGTGTCGACCCGGTCATTGGCAGCATCACGGCCATGAAAAATACAAAGGTACAAAACCGCCCTGGGTTGATGATGATTTAGCCGACGAACCGATTATGAAGGCGTAAGAATTGATAATTGACAATTGACCTGGAGTCTGGCGAATTCTAGACTTGTCAGGTTTCTACCACAAGTGGAATGTGAGCAAATTGATCATAAAACCTGACAAGTCTTCTCTAGTAAAATAAAAACATTAGTGTCCATAATTGACATTTGGCGATTGTCAATTATCCTTGCCCCTACGATGAATGAACGTATCCTTGTTGTTGATGACGAACCCAAGATTGTCAAACTGGCGCGTGATTATTTAGAGAGCAGTGGTTTCCGAGTAGCAACGGCCGTTGATGGCCAAACCGCTCTCGCTATTGCCCGCCGCGACAACCCCGCGCTCATCGTCCTCGATCTCAATCTACCCGGCATGGATGGTCTGGATGTTTGCCGGGCATTGCGGCGTGAATCAGATGTGCCCATCATCATGCTCACCGCCCGAGTCGAAGAAACGGATCGGCTGATTGGCCTGGAGTTGGGCGCAGATGATTACATCGCCAAACCTTTTTCACCACGTGAACTGGCTGCGCGTGTACGTGCCGTTTTGCGGCGTGTCAAAGGGGGTGTTCACCAGCCGGGATTGATTCATACGGGCGATCTTGAAATTGACATGCAAGGTATTCGTGTGAATCAGAATGGTCAACCTGTACACTTGACACGCATCGAATTCAACTTGTTAGCCTTCTTCGCCCAACATCCTGGTCAAGCGTTTAGTCGTGAGCGTTTGTTGGAGCAGTTGCACGGCCATTCCCACGATGGTTTCGACCGCAGCATTGATGCGCATGTCAAAAACCTGCGCCGCAAAATTGAACCAGACCCATCCAATCCAACCTACATTCTTACTGTGTATGGCATCGGCTATCGTTTTAATGATGAGGTCGATTTGTGAAAATACACCGCCACTGGAAACAAAAACGTCCACCCTGGCTAGAAAATGATAACCACAATTGGTCGTCCGGCAATTGGCCACCACCGCATTGGGATTCCAGGCGGGGCTGCCTGTTTGCTAGATTCTTGTTAATCTTTGGCTTGATGGTGCTGCTCATTTTAGGCGGCATAGGGGCGTTGGCTTTGTTGTTTACGCGTGCGGCTGGCGGTAATGATAGTACGGCCGTATTTGTTTGGATAGCGGGTTGTGGTTTAGCCTTGTTTTTACCTATGTTGGCAGTATTCGTTGGTTCACGTGCGTTTCGGCGCATTGCCACCCCCTTGGCAGATGTCATGGCCGCAGCCGATGCGGTGGCTGAAGGCGATTTGAACGTGCGCGTGCGGCAAAATGACAACGGCCGTGGCAATCAATTTAATCAACTGGCACGTTCCTTCAACCATATGACCAGCGAACTACAACGTGCTGACCAACAACGTCGCAACCTCACTGCTGATGTCGCCCATGAACTGCGCACACCGCTGCACATCATTCAGGGCAATCTCGAGGGCATTTTGGATGGTATCTATGACCCATCTGCAGAACATATCGAGGCTACCCTTGACGAAACACGTATTCTCTCCCGCCTCGTTGGCGATCTACACACGCTTTCACAGGCCGAAGCAGGTCAGCTTGCTTTGCATATCGAGTCAGTCGATGTCACCGATCTCTTGGCTGATGTGCAAACTAGTTTTAGTGGACAGGCTGGAGTTAAAGGGGTCGACTTGGAAGTTTCTTTTGAAGGCAAACCCGCTGACTTAATGCTAAAAGGGGATGCTGGACGGCTTGACCAAGTGTTGAGCAACCTGGTATTGAACGCACTGCGGCACACGCCCCCTGGCGGGCAAATCCAATTGGCTGCTGCACGTCACGCAGCTAACATAGTAATTACGGTCCGTGATAATGGTGAAGGTATTGCTGAAGCTGACTTACCCTATATATTCAATCGCTTTTGGCGCGGTGATGTGGCTCGTACGCATACAGCAGGTGTTGGTGCCGGATTAGGGTTAGCAATTACAAAACAGTTGGTTGAAGCGCATCATGGCAGCATTGAGGTGACCAGTACCCTTTTGGAAGGCAGTTGTTTCACAATTCGTTTGCCGGGATAGAGAGCAAACAGCAGTTAAAACTGCACCTAAAACTACAAAGCCAACCTGCGTAGGCTATCAGCTAAAGGGTCAAGACCATGGGGGGGGCTTTGTATTTGTAGCCGCGAATTTATTCGCCGGGTTTATGTTTATTCTGGCTTATAAAAGACACGGCCGTTTTTATCCTGATCATCTTCTTGGACCTGTGCAGCAGGTAAACATTGCACGGAATATACATTTACCAAGGCCTGTATTTGGTGCAAGACGCGCACAGTCTGCCGGGCACGTTCCAATTCCAGATGCATGATAATACGTACTTCACCGTTTTGGTGTGTAGGCGGTGTGTGAATATAGGGGATGTTGATTTCTTCTTCGCGCATCAAGTTAGTGATATCAAACAACAAACCGGGTCGATCATACACATCGACTTGCACGCCTACCAGCCGCGCTTTGCGCATGATATCTTCACCCCAGCCCAGCCTGAGCAAACGCCGTTGATGCCGGTTGGCACGCAGGTTGTTGCAGCCTTCACGATGTACAGTGACCCACCCATTTTTGCGTAAATAACCGACGATATTGTCGCGCGGGCGTGGTTCACAGGTGGCACATAAACGCAACGGCCGTCCGCCTGCGTGCGTAATGATATATTTTTCACCATTAGGTGCGACCACGACATTGTCTAAATCGCGGGTTGGCTCTTCCGTCCATTTTTCATCTAACACGCGCGTGGCGACATGTGTCACTAACAATTCGGCACGACCAAGCGCATGATAAAGTTCCTCGGTCGTGTCATAACCAAAAGCTTGTGCAACTTTGATGTGGGGGTGGTTTGACAACCCTAACATATGCAATTCAGTTTGCAGCAGATCGTGTCCTTCGGCAACGGCCGTTGCTTCCGGCAGCTTGCGGAACCAGCGCCGTGCGCGTGATCGTGCATAATTTGTGCGTAAATAACCCAGATCTTCATCAAGCCAGGCACGCTGTGGCTGTGCATTGGCACCCTTAAGCACGCGCACCGTATCCCCTTCGCGCAGTGGCTTATTCAAAGGGAAAAGATTATCATTGACAAACGCTTCCCGGCATTGATCGCCTAAATCTGAGTGAATCGCATAAGCAAAATCAATTGGTGAGGAGCCTTTGGCCAATTCAATACTGTCACCACGTGGTGTATAAACATGAATTTGTTTACTAAGTTGGTCTCCCAAAACACTCATCAAACTATCGGCTGCATCCCGGTGATCAGCATTGATGTTTTCTTTGGTATTTTCCAGGAATGAATCAATCCGGCTGGCGATTTCCTTATCCCAGAGTGGTGTATCGGCGTCCAGTGCCCAACGTCCTAAGACCCCAATTTTTGAAACCCGATCCATAACAACTGTGCGCAAACGGATTTTTATAAGTGTGCCGCTGTTATGGACGACAGTGGTATGCAACGAACGATACAAATTCTCTCGCGGTACAGAAATGTAATCATCAAAACGGTCTGGAACGGCACGCCATATTTGGTGCAAATGGCCGAGGGCTGTATAACAAGATATCCAATCTTCCATTAACACCACCAGACGCAATGTGCGGTCAATGCCTTGATAGCCGGTATCATTGGTTTTGATGTCTTGAAAAACGGTATACACATTCTCGGGGGCGTGGCCAACCTTGCGTACATCTAAATCTGCATCTTTCAACAGCTCGAAGATTTGTCCACTTACTAAATGAAAAAATTCCTGGTGTTCTGTGCGTATCTCTTTTAGGCTCTTTTTGATAATTTTATAGGGACCAGGGTACAGAATAGCCATTGAGCGTGCTTCTAACTCGCTTTTGATGTTCCAAATACCCAGACGGTTAGCTAACGGGGCGAATACCTCCAATGTTTCACGCGCTTTACGTTCTTGAGATTCTTGCGACATGAAACCAATTGTGCGCATATTGTGTAAGCGATCAAACAACTTAACCAACACAACGCGCACATCACTGGTCATCTCACGCAGCATTTTCTGATTACTGCGGTCTTGGATTTCTTTGCGGGTGAGTACACGTCCTTTGGCAACACCCTCTGAGACATCTTTTAGTTTGGTGACGCCATCAACAATGCGTGCCACCTCAGGGCCAAAACGCGCCTCGATTTCTGCAATCGAAACACTGGTATCTTCGGCCACATCGTGCAGCAAAGCTGCAGAGATAGCAGATGCATCAAGATCGTATTTTGCCAAATAATAGGCAACCGTGAGCGGGTGGGTAAAAAAAAGCTCACCAGATTGACGGCGTACATTACCGTGTTTCTGGCGAGCGAATTCGTAAGCTTTATCGACACGCGCATAATCCTCTTCCGATAGATAGGTTCGAAGTCGTTGTCTTAATTGCTTGGGGGTGGCCATAATTAAAGGCATATTGTGGCTTCCATTACTGCACTTTTATTTGTTAAAGTTTGAAAAAAGCGTTCCTTTTATTTTGGCAACTATGTTGGTGTTGCTTAAGGGTCATACTTGTGTAGTTACTTATTTTTTTTACGAAAATCGACAAATCGATAGCCAACTCCACGTTCTGTTAAAATGTATTTTGGATTGGCTGGATCCTCTTCAACTTTTTTACGCAGATAATTGATGTAGAGACGCAAATAATGAGTTTCATCACGATATTCATACCCCCAAACTTTGGCAAGCAAGGTTTCGTGTGGAACGACCCATCCAGCGTTTTGGATGAGATAATATAACAAACGGTATTCAGTAGGCCGCAAATCAATACGTTCAGCATCAACAATGACTTGATGGCGGTTGAAATCAACTGATAGGCGATCATCAATTTCCATAATGGTGCGTGGAGGTGGTGCGGGCCAGCGTGCACGCCGTAAGACGGCTTCAACACGGCTGGTCAATATGCGTGGGCTAAATGGCTTGGTGATGTAATCATCGGCGCCTAGATTCAGTCCACGTGTAATATCTTCTTCATCACTTTTGACAGTCAACAGAATGACGGGCACGGTGGAGTTTTCACGCAGCAAGCGCAGAGCTTCAAAGCCATCCATTTCAGGCATCATAACATCCATGATGACCAAATCAGGCGTATGTTGCCGTATCTGATCAAGCGCCCTTAGGCCATTTTCTGCTTCGACAACCTGGTAGCCTTCTAATTCCATGTTCATACGGATAAAACGTCGCATGCGAGCTTCGTCGTCGACAATGAGAATGAGCTGGGGCGCATTTTTTTCTAGTGATTCAGGTACTTGTTCAACCATAGTTTATTCGCGTACAAATCCGATTACGTTTTCAATGTCCGCTTCAGGTAGAAATTCTACAAACTGAATGCGGTGCCACGGAATGAGTACGGCCGTTACCCCTTCTTGTAAATAATCAAGACGAATACCGTCGCGTCGCCGTGGGTGACTTAGGATCATAAACTGATCGGCCGTATTGGGCAATGCATCGACCTCACCAATAATCTGTTCTTCATCTAGCATGTGCAGAATGACTGATTGCTGCATATTTAACCTCTTTTTGATAGCATTTAGACCCTAAAGGTTGATTTTGCAGGTTTCCGGGAAAACCTGCAAGGTCTTTTGGGAATTACTCCAAAAAAATGTGTACCAGTAACTTACCAAAGTGAACTTCCGATTTAGATGGCAGGGGATACGGCCGTTCTACTGCCAAACGCACATTGTTAAGCCATGTGCCGTTGGCGCTATTTTTATCGACCAACACAATACCTTCTGGTGTTTGTTTTATCATTGCATGTTGGCGCGAGACACCTTGTTCCACTGCACCATCAGGAGTCAAATCTAAACGCGGCCAAAAATTCGCTTCTGTATCTGTGCGCCCAATCCATATTGGTTTTGCTAAATCTAGACTTAATTTACGCCCACTGGCAGCAATTAAAAAGCGAATATGTTTGATGAGTGGCATCGATTGCGGTGTCCAACCTTGCACGTTCCCCAAAAAGTGACCGCACTCATCACAAAACAAAGTTCCCGGCAGTTGCTGCGTGTCGCATGCATCACAATTAATCATCTTGTTCAAAAATCACTGTTTGGTTAAACAACATGCGCGTGCCATATTTCAAGCGTTTGCGCCCTGCTGCTGACAATGCTTCAGTTTGTTCAAGGCGGTTTGCTTCAAGCGATGCCTGCTGGGCTAATTGTGCTTGCCCTGCTTCAATATAACGTGTTGTCAAATGGCGCATTCGTTGTGCGGCCAAAGCTAGCTGCCCAGATTCAGCCTCTTGTAATGCTTTAGCGTTAAGTTGATACAAATTTAACAATCGAGCGGCCTTAATGAGGGCCGGGGGTGGTTTTGGTTGTGCCGCTGTGGTAAGTAATTGCAGTTTGATGGTTTCTTGCAGGGTTTGATTTGCTTGCCCTGGAATCTCAGCTGTGATTCGCAATGGTATTTTGACACGAGTTGGAAATGGTGGTGTGAGGAGCTGTAAAACAAACAAGCAAGTTAAAGGCACATGCCCTTCAATATTGCCAAGTGGGATATCTGACCTGTTGGCTTCTAATGGCTGAGCAAATGGTGTTAACTTAAAGGCATCTTGCAGGGTTGTGAAACCAGGCCATTTTGTGTGCAGGCAAACATCGCGGGCATAAACTGCGCCGAGACCACTGATGCGTTCTTCAAGGAAAGCCAAGATAGTCTGTGGTTGATCGATATAGCTAGACTGGCCTTTGGATGGTGCGACAAGCGCATCTAGAAATTGATCGTTCCAATCTGTGCCAAGGCCAAAAGCGGTGAAGTTTATATTTTCTTGGGCGACTGTTTGTGCCAATTGTAAACATTCGACTTCGTCACCGTAGGTGTGACCATCGGTCAGCAAAATAAGATGATTGGTGTAATTGTCCAGCGCGACCTGATGCATTTGCTGCACACCGGCGGCTAAACCTTGGAAAATTTCAGTACCACCTGACGCTTGAATTGTGGCGATTTTTGCGCGAGCCTCTTCCTGTTCGTTTATGGCTCTGGCCGGCAAGACAACTTCGGCACGATCGCTAAAACTTATAACGGATAACACATCGCCTGGTGCTAACTTTTCATACACTAGCTGAACGGCTGTACGCATTCGCTCCAGACGTTCGCCGCGCATAGAAGTGCTGCGATCTATGACGAGACATAGATTGAGGGGGAGTTGTTGTTTTTTAGCCAGTGCGTGGGGTCGAATTTCGATTAACAAATAAAAGAGTTGGGGTGTATCGAGGATGGGGATATGTTTGTTGCTGATAGTGACATTGAGTTGGAGGGTAGGTACGGCCGTTTCTACCAACAATGAATCATAAAAGTCACGCCGCTGCGGATCGCTTAAAACTTCATAGGCATAAACAATTTGCTGAAAAGCAGCATCAGTTTCTGGGTCTATGTTTTGTTGAATGGCTGCTGATCGTTTTGCTGCAAAGGCGATTGCTATCATCTCTGTGGATGTATGGCGATCAACACCTAATAGCTGATAGTAATCCTGGGCTGCGTTGTTCATTGTATATGGCAGTGAAGCCAGACGATTTTCTGCGAATTATGAGTGTGATTCATGAAAATTCGTGTTAATTCGTTGTAAGCTCCTAAAAAGAACAGACATATTACTGACTACGGCCGTTGCAGCACGAAGTCAATGACCACTGCGGTGATATTATCGTAGCCACCCGATACCAGCGCTGCGTCTACCATCAAATCAGCAATCCGATGCGGGTCAGCATCTAAACCTAGAATTTGTCCTAATCTCTCGTCTTTGACCAGACCACAAAGGCCATCACTACACAGTAATAACTTGCCTTTGGCTGGCAGTTCGCGTTGGTAGGTATCAACTTCCAAATCTTCGACCTGGCCGAGCGCCCGCAAAAGAATGTTGCGGTACTGATAATTCTCGGCTTCTTCAGTGGTCAGCTTGCCCTCATCTTGCAGACGCTGTACGAGAGAATGGTCAACCGTGATGGCTTCAAAATGATCTTCTACCAGCCAATAGGCACGTGAATCACCCACATGCGCGACATATAATTGGTTTTCGAGGATCAGCGTCATTGTTAGGGTAGTGCCGCTATCACTGTTTTTTTGTTTGGAAACGGCCGTATGAGCCGTCAGAACCGCCGTATGCATGATCGCATGAACAGATGCAGGATCGGGCACATCTGCACCGCCTAACAGCGGTAAATAGATTTTGCGTAAAACATACTCGGCCGCCGTACGTGAAGCGCTTTTGCTGGCCATATGACCGTTTTCATGTCCGCCCATGCCATCGGCCACAACCGCCAAACACATAGGCGCACGTGCGAAATGGCCGCCCGATTCGGCCGTAAACAATAAACAGGCATCTTCGTTGCGCTCACGCACGGCACCCACATCGCAGCGCTGTGCGACACGTAACTGCGGAAAAACAGTTTTCTTAGATATAACTGTGTTTTCTAAAGCGGGTAAGGGCTTTTCCGGTTTGGTATCTTCTAAATCTAAGGGTGGCGTGACCGGTCGGGTTTTTTCCAAATCATTTTCCATGAGTTCGATTGAGCTGTTGTTTGATTTCATATTTTTTTAGTCCTGCTGATTGCAATCAACAGCTAGTTTATGGGAGTGCCGTGATAGAAATTAAATGGGTAAAGCATAAATATGGTGGTCTGTTGTGCCTATCGTCATGATACCATCACTAATTTGTGGTGCAGCAATCACCGGACTGCCCGTTTCAAAGCGCCATTGTAAGTCGCCTCGTTTTAAGCTGAGGCCATAGATATTGCCATCTGTGGAGCCAAAATAAACTGCGTTGTTCCATACTTTTGGCGAGGAAGCAATTTGTCCTTCCGTTTGGTAGGACCAAATCTTGCGGCCTGAATCCATATCAATAGCATAAAGATGACCGTCGGCCGAACCAATATAGACAATGCCATCATGCGCGACAGGCGATGACAAGATCGGACGTGAAGTGCGGAAGCGCCACAAAGGCCAACCAGAGCTGGCATCAAAAGCGTAGACAGTTGCGTCTATTGAACCAACAACCACAATATCATCGGCAACTGTGGGCGAGGATGTGACAGCACGCCGCGCTTGGGCTTGCCAACGTGTAATGCCCGTTGTTGCTTCCAGGCAATATATTTCGCCGCCTTCTGTGCCAAAATAGACATGTTCGTCTGAGATATATGCGGTTGAACGCACGGCGCTGTAAGCTGTTGATTTCCACAATGGAATACCGCGATAGGCGTTGAGTGCGTAAAAATAACCGTCGTCAGAGCCAAAAAAGGCGCGATCAAAGCGCATGGCTGCTGAGGCATAAATGGGACCTTCGGCCTTGAAACGCCAAATTTCACGGCCGTTACGAAAATGCAGCGCATATATATTTTTGTCGGATGAACCGATGTAGACGGCGTCTTCGTAGACACGGGGCGATGAACCGATGCTGCCGCCAGTGGGATATTTCCACAAAAACTCACCTCTATCGGCGGTAACGGCATAAAGGTTGTTGTCGTAGGCGGCGGCGAAGACAATGCCTTTGGCAACGGCCGTTTGCGCACGAATTTCATCTTCGCATTTAAATGTCCACAGGGGTTTGACCTGGCTGATGCCAACTTTGACCGCAGGAACGGCCGTTTCTCCCGGCAAAGCAATCCCCAACAATTCGAGATCAGCATCATCTCCATCGATTTTTGACAGCGTCAATAATGCTTCACGCAGAGCCAGCGCATCTGGAAAACGCTCTTTGGGATCATAAGCCAGGCAGCGCATGATGACCGCATCAAAAGCACGTGATATTTTGGGATTGGCTTCACGGATCGGCCGTTCGCTAAAAGTGAAGGGGGTTTCCAACCGCGGATCATGTTGGGTTACCAAATGATGCAGTGTGGCACCGAGTGCATAAACATCAACGGCGGGCGAAGCTTCACCGCGATATTGTTCAGGGGGAGTATACCCTTCTGTGCCAATCATCGTGCCACGATCCTGATCCGCTTCAAATGTTTTAGCAATACCAAAATCAATTAGACGGATGCGATTATCTTGATCCAACATAATATTGGACGGTTTTAGATCGCGAAAAATGATAGGTTGTGGTTTCTGACTGTGTAAATAAGCCAATGCTTCACAAATTTGCAATGCCCAATCCAATGCTTTTTGCTCATCGATGGTTTCAGGTGCGCTCGCCAGCCATTGTTCGAGATTTTTGCCATCAATCAATTCCAAAACCAAATAACTGCGGTTGCCATCTGTAAAATAGTCGGTGATATCGGGAATGGCAGGGTGGTTGAGCATGGCCAGGATACTGGCTTCTTGCTTAAAAGATTTGATAGTTTGTTCGCGCAGTTGAGGGTCAGCCGTGAAGATGGTCATCTCTTTGACTGCACAAAGCTTTGTCACACCGGGGAAGCGCATATCACGTGCCTTGTAGACAGAACTAAAACCGCCTTCTCCGAGCGGGCTTTGTATGTGATAGCGTTCTTGTAAAATGTCACCAGGCTGCAACGAACCGTTCTGAGTGGGTGCAGGACGGCGATCGCGTGCTTGTGTGAATTGGCGGGTTGTTAATTGACCCATAATACCTTCAATACCTTATCTGCCTCTGAATTCACTGAATTATAAGGGGTTCTCCCCTAATTAATCAAGCGGTTCTTGTAAAAATCACGTAACTATTTGGTCTGCCACCAAATGCGTTCACCACCAACTTGCTCAACAAAACTATTGATTTGTCTTGTAAGGTCTGCTTGATCTTGGAAGAATGTGCTGAGTTGTGATTGGTAAGCGGCTACGGCCGTACAGCGGGCTTGCAGCTCTGAATTGGTTAACGGAATTGTCTTGTTTTGCCAAATTATGCCGGCCGAGTGAAGCTGGAGTTCTATTTCACGCACGGCAGCGGCATAAGGATAATCTTCATAATAACATAGTTTTGTGCCAAAATGTTGTTCTGCAGCTCGGCGCGTGATTTGATGGTCAACATGATTGCCCAAAGCCAGAGGGCTGATAATCTCTTTATGGGGAGGCAAATCGGCAAAGCGGGTGGCTAAACCTTCAATTAGGGCGTTTTCTTGTGGGTGAATTGGTCCCCACAGGGACTCTTCGGAATTGTAGTAAGCAGCGGCCGTTTCCGGCTCACCGCGATAAATACAATCAGGGATTTCCCAATGCTGATAATCAGCGCCCAAAATCTGGCAAGCTGTGATATCTTCGGCACGCCTTTGGGCAATAATATCATTGGCCAGTTGCCAGCGATCATGTAAGGATTGTGCGAATGCGGAAATGGCCGTTTCTCCTGCAACAATTTTGTCGTTGTCACCGGCCATAATCGTCAAAATCAATACCGATTCACCTGCCTGGCAGCGCAAAGAAACTTGCCCACCACAAGATAAAGCCACATCATCCAAATGGGGTGCTAAATAAATTGCATCGTAGAAATCTTTATTCATATTACTTGCTACTTACTCCTAACTCCTTACTTCTCCCTACTATACTTGCCCAACATTCCTTTAGCTTACTATAATAACCACAATGAACAACAAATTAACACATGTAGATGAAAGTGGACAAGCTGCAATGGTGGATGTGGGTGCTAAAGCAGATACAGAACGCATCGCCATAGCGCGTGGTTCAGTCAAAATGCAACCTGCAACCTTAGATTTAATTGTCGCGGGCAACATGAAAAAGGGGGATGTGCTCACGATTGCACAAATCGCTGGTATTATGGCTGCTAAACGCACTAGTGAACTGATTCCGCTGTGCCATCAACTGCTATTGAGCAAAGTTGATGTGACTTGCACACCGAACCTTGCTCAATCATGCATTGATATTGAGGCCAAGGTGCGCTTGCGCGGTAAAACTGGTGTAGAGATGGAGGCATTAACGGCCGTTACTGTCGCTGCAC
>JAGRDI010000181.1:0-5444 GCA_020432765.1 Anaerolineales bacterium
TCATCGGTATCGGCGTCACTGTTGACGACCAATGGGGCGACTTCCAGTTCATAAGCGCCAATATCACATTGCGCACCCTGGGGGCGGGTGATGCCGCGCTGGTCGGTGGCGGCGCAGGTGGCGTTATCTCCGGCGTCAATCGCATTGGAACCATCCAGCAAGGCCATGGTATGGGTAGCGCCGCCATTATCGGCCGGACTGGCAGCCAGATTGGTGACCGCCGCACTGCTGAGTCCCGCGCAATCCCCGGCGGCATGGTCATCAATCAGGTTGTTGCTCCCGCTGAAACTGCCGCTGCCATAAATATAACAATCACCGTTGGTGCTGTCGGTGATGATCGAATTGTTGAGCGCCACCATCGCACTGTTGGTCCAGATAGTTCCATAGTCTACATCGTTGTTGTTACCAGAGAATGTTGTGTTGTTGATAGTGGTAGTTCCGTCACCAACAGCAATGGCGCCAACGAGACCTGTATTGCTGTAGAAGGTGCTGTTGGTGACGGTCAGGTCACCAACTTCCATCAAAATAGCACCGGCTCCCTTGCCCAGGCTGCTGTTCCCGGAGAATGTCGTGTTGCTGATATTGGCCGTTCCGGTAGTAATATAAAAGGCGCCAATCCCACCAACATTGTTGTCGAAGGTGCTGTTGGTAACAGTCAGTGAGCCACTACTACCCATCGCGATACCACTGAACTCGCCAGTGCCATCCCGGATGGTGCTGTTGAGAACCGTTAAATCTCCAACACTACCAATCGGATTGTCTCCATTGGACACGGTCAGGCTGCTTATCGTCAATGTACCGCTGGCAAGCACACTAAATATACTTTTATTATCACCATCAATTGTCACCGCCTGCCCCACGCCGCTGATAATCATTTCAGTGGTGATGTCGGGCAAGATGGCGGTCAGGGTGATGGTATAGTCGCCGGCAAAGGTGATGGTGTCGGCTCCAGCACCGGTGGGACAGCCGTTGTAAGGGGCATCGGTGTTGGCGGCGATAATCGCTTCGCGCAGAGAGCAAAAGGCGTCGGCGGTGTCACTGTCGGCGTCCGTGTTGACCTGAATGATGTTGGGAGGGGCAGTGGCGGAAACGACTGGCCCTGAGCTTGCAAAAGAGGCCGTTTCCTGTGCCCGCACCAGATAGGCAAGCGTGAGCATCAACCCCAGGCTCAATAGTAAAGCGAATCCGATTTGTTGATAAGAACGATATGATTTTGTTGTCATGTGATGCTCTCCTGAAAACAAAGGATTTTCATTGCTTTTGTTGTGCAATAGCTCATGAAAACCCCTTGGAATGTAAAAAGTGTTTTGGGTTATTATACAGAAAAAACGTTATGCGAACGTTACGCAGATATATTTTGGTATTATTAAACCACTGTTTTGCCCCTTGTGTCCATTCATCAAACTGATTAAGATTGCCATATGAGTCGAATGATCAAGCTTTTTGGCAGTTTGGAGATCAGGGATAACGGCCGTTTATCCCCACTGATGAAAAGCAGCAAAGGCTGCGCTTTGCTGGCCTATCTGCTTGTTACCAACCAAAGCCAAACCCGCGCCCACATTGCCGATCTTTTTTGGGGTGACACCGACACTGCCACGGCCCTGCGTAATTTGCGCCAACTGCTTTATCAGATGCGTCGCTATGCACCTGAACTTGTCGTAACCCGCCAAACTGTGGCCCTTGACCTGGCTCCCACCACGCTGGCCGACTATTCTGCTGTGCGGGCAGCCCTCGACCAGGACGACATTGCGCAGCTTGACCAGGGACTGCAGCAGGCGACGGGCGATCTGTTGGCGACTTTTTACATTGAAGATGCCCCCTACTTTAATGAATGGCTGACGCTGACACGCGAGCGGATACGTGCCGAAATCATGGATGCTTATCATCGATTATGTACGGCTTATGAGGCGGCACAAACGTGGGAAGCGGGGATCAGCGCGGCGCGACGCTGGTTGACGTTGGACGATCTCCATGAACCAACCCATCGTTGGCTGATGCGGTTTTTGGCGGCCAATGGGCAGGTGGCGGCAGCGCGGCAGCAGTATGATAACTGCTGCCAGCGGCTGTGGGAAGAGCTGGAGGTAAAGCCGGAAGCGGCAACACAGCGGCTTGCCGGCCAGCTTGAAAGGTTGGCGGGAGAGGAGAGGGGTGTGGTATCGGCCGTTGCCCGCTGGCAGCCCGACCCCCTTCCCCAACCTGACACGCTTCCCGAACCCGGCTTGCTGCCACCTCACACCATTTTGCCCTACCGGCGCAACCAGGACTTTGTCGGGCGAGAAACGGATTTGTTACAGTTGGGGGAATGGCTGCTGCCGTGGCAAGAGACAGAAGAGAGTGGAGGATTAAGAGAATCGTTATGGCAACCTCCAATCACTGCCGCCGCCATTACCGGTATGGGCGGCCTGGGTAAAACACAGTTGGCGGTAGAGTTTGCGTATCGATACGGCCGTTTTTATGCAGGCGGCGTTTACTGGATCAGCTTTGCCCAAGCTGAAAATGTTGCTGGGGAGATTGCAGCACTGGGCGGCGAGCGTGGGATGCGGCTGTACACGGAAGCAGAAAAACTGACCATTGCCGATCAGGTTGGCCGTGTGCAGCGAGCATGGCAAGAGCCAATCCCGCGTCTGCTCATCTTTGACAACTGTGAAGACGAAGCACTCTTTGCCGCATGGCGACCCGTCAGCGGCGGCTGTCGCCTTTTGCTCACCAGCCGTCACAGCGAATGGACACGAGATTTAGGTGTGGTGGTTAACCCCTTGTCAACCCTTGCCCGCAGCGAAAGCGTCAAACTGCTGCGGCAGATGACATCTCACCTGTCGCAGACCGAGTGCCACGTTCTTGAGCAGATTGCAGCTAATCTTGGCGATCTGCCGCTGGCCATTCATCTAGCAGGCAGCTTTCTCCATCGCTATCAACGCATTACACCTACCCGCTATTTAGCCCAGCTTGAGCAGTTTGGCCCGCTGCAGCATCCTTCACTACAGGGGCGCGGTAGCGGCTATTCGCCAACAGCGCATGAACGTAACCTCGCTCGTACATTTGCCTACAGCTTAGAGCAGCTTGATCCAGATGATGAGATCGATGCGCTGGCGCGGCACCTGTTGGTGCGGGCGGCTTGTTTTGCCCCCAACGAACCGATCCCGTCGTCCTTGCTCATTGCCACACTGCAGCAGGTAGAAGCGGGGGAACCTGACCTGCTGGCCGAGCTTTTAGCTGATGATGGGCTGGCCCGCTTGCTCTCGCTGGGCTTTTTACGGCAGGCTGGGCAGGCAACGGTGGTGATGCACCGGCTGCTGGTAGGATTTACACAAACCAATTTGTCTGCGGAAGAAGAGGCGAAAACGGCCGTTTGCCGGACAGTTGTAACCCTGTTTAACCAGAGCCTGCAAAAAACGCGCATATTGAATGAACTTCCCGTTGCTTTAAGCCATATCCGTCACCTTATTCACACGGCTGAAGAAAAAGCCGATCACTTAACAGTGGAACTTTGTTACTTTTTGGGTGCCTACTTTACCCATGTGGCTGAGTTTGCCATGTCACAAAAATATTACGAGCAAGCTCTGGCATTAAGCCAGAAAATCTTTGGTCGCAATCATCCCCAAACAGCCAAATATTTGGATGGATTAGCTACTTTTCATTTGCGGGCAGGCACTTATTGGCAGGCGTGGAGGTTGTACGAAGAGGTTCTCGCCGCTTATGAAATGCCCCAGCATCCCCACCACGGTAAACTGGTCAGCCTGCTAAATAATATCGGCTATCTGCTCACACTCCAGGGCAGATACCAACAGGCACAGATTTATTTGCAGAGGATGTTGGCCATCCTCAAGCAAGAGAATATGCTTGACACGGTAATGGCTGCGCTCTGCTGGAATAATTTAGGAATGGTGTTGTTGCAGCTTGGCGATGACGAGACCTCCCAAGCGTATTTAGAAAATGGACTGCACATTCGGGAACGGTTGTTAGGAATTGACCACGCGCACACGGCCGTTAGTTTGCACAATATAGGTCTACTCTACCTCAAACGCCAGGCGTATGAAAAGGCCCAGGATTATTTGGAAAGGGCACTGACTCTACGCCAAAAAGTGGTGGGATATCATCACCCTCATACTGCCCGCAGCCTCAATGCGCTGGGGGAACTTTTTTTGGCGCAGGCAGATTATGAAACGGCGCGTTCCTATTTTGAACAAGCACTTGCTATACAAGTGGATGTCCTCACCGCGCAGCACCCTGAAAAGGCGATGTCGCTTAAAAATTTGGGCGAGGTCAATTGGGCAGTGGGTCAGCGGGAGCAAGCACAGCCGTTTTTTGAACAGGCGCGAGATATTTGGGAGGCAACGGCCGCTGCCTCCCATCCTGATCTCCGCCTTGTCCAACAAAGATTAGCCGCCTTCACTGAAAAATAGCCCAATCACTCATCTGCTTGATCGTCACCTGGTTGTTTGTCATGGCGTCCGGACAAGCGACATAACAAAAAAAGCAGCAGCTCTTTTTCTGAAGCAAATTGGACCACTTCACTTGAATGGGCATTTTCTAACGTTGCCCGCCATGTGTTTGCCTCCGAGCGGCGTTGAAAACGAACGAGGTAGGCCTGGTAATCATTCTTCATAAGGATATTATCCATATTGATCGTTATGCAAACGTTATTCGTGGGTAACGGCCGCTGCTTCATTTTGGCAGCTTTGCAAACGGAGCGAAAAAGTTTGATAATTGTGATCCATGTTATTATTCAACTTAATAAACACTAGACGAATGTGAGATGACGGGAGACTCATTATGAATAAACAGCAAATTGTGACCGCCGCTGCTGAAGCTGATGTGCAGTTGATTCGGTTTTTATATTGTGATAATGGGGGTGTTATTCGCGGTAAACTGGTACCTTTACACAGTCTTGAATCTCGAATACAAACGGGAGTGGGCCTGACAGTCGCCATGCAAGCGATGAATATGCTCGATCAATTACAACCTGTAGAGGGCATGGGGCCAGTTGGTGAAATTCGCCTGGTACCGGACCCGGACAGCTTTGTCATCTTGCCTTATGCACCGCGTACTGCCGCGATGATGTGTGATATGTTGACCTTGCAGCAGAAAGCCTGGGGCGTTTGTCCACGCAGTTTTTTGCGACGCATGATCGGCCGTGCCGAAAGTATGGGCATCACGATGCAAGCTACACTTGAAAATGAATTTAGTTTGCTGCGTCAAACTGAAAGCGACACCTACGAACCTATCGATCACGGTTTATGTTTCAGCTCGATTTCCATGACGGCCGCTGCCGAAGTGATGCTGGACATGGTGGAAGCTTTTCAACAACAAAACATCCCCATTGATGGCTATTATCCTGAATTGGGACATGGCCAACATGAACTACCGATTCGGCATTCACCTGTGCTGCGGGCTGCTGATAATCAAATCTGGTTCCGTGAAACGGTGCGTAATGTCGCTGCCCA
>JAGRDI010000181.1:5551-10986 GCA_020432765.1 Anaerolineales bacterium
GCGGATGATCCATACAAGTTGAGTGAGTTAGGGTATCAATTTATTGCAGGTGTGTTAGATCATTTGCCCGGTTTATTGGCCTTGACCGCGCCCAGCTATAATTCATATCGGCGTTTACAGCCCCGTTTTTGGAGCAGCGCATATACATCGTGGGGACCGGATAATCGTGAGGCGTCTGTGCGTATTGCTTCGACGATGTGGGGACATGAGCAGGAGAGCATCAACCTGGAACTGAAAGCCAGTGATCCGAGTAACAACCCTTATTTGGCGTTGGGCGGTTTGTTGGCAGCAGGGTTAGATGGCATTGAACGCGGCTTAAACCCTGGTGTGGCTGCGCTGGTGGATCCCGCTAATTATGACGAAGCAGAACGCCAACAGCGCAATATTAAGCGTTATCCAACGACACAGGCAGAAGCTTTAGATGCTTTGGAAGCAGATGATCTTTTGACGGCGGCATTAGGGCCTGAATTAAGTCGCGCTTATCTGGTGGTGAAACGTTCAGAATATGCTGCGTTTGCGGCTGAAAATGTTGATTTTGAGATTAAACATCACATTCACAAATTTTAGGAAAAATCTGCCGCGAATTTTGCAGATTACACAAATCTAGACCACACGAATTAAAGTTACACAGAGACTGTGGAGAAGACAAGGAATGATCGTGTAAATTCGTGGCTGAAACTGGGTTAATCTATGCTGGACTTGAGAACCATCCCAATTTTTGATCATCATGCACATCCTTTGCTGCCTGCGGAGGCAACGGCCGTTCCGCAAACATTCCAACGTTGGTTTACCGAATCGAGCGATCCCCTGGTGCATAAACGCGATACACCACACAGTTTGTTCTTACGCAGCGGCGTGCGTTGGTTAGCTGAGTTTTTGGATTGTGAAGCGACGCTTGAAGCTGTTTTAGAGGCACGTGGGCAACGGCCGTATACACAATGGATAAACGCGCTCTTCAAGGATGCGCGTATTGAACATGTCTTATGTGATTATGGTTATCTCTCTGATGACGGTTATGATGCAGAAAAAATGCAAGCTGTGTTGCCCTGTCCTGTGCAGCCGATTTTACGCATTGAATCGTTAGCCGAGAAGCTGATTTGTGAACAAGCGGCTTTTTTTACTTTCGTCGAAGCTTTTCAAGAAGCACTAAGTAAAGCGCAAGCTGAGGGGATTGTGGCTTTTAAGTCGATTGTGGCGTATCGGAGTGGGTTGGAGGTAAAACGGCCGTCTACCCGTGATGCCCATGATGCCTTCAATCGTCTGAAAGAAATCGCCAACTGCTCGGACAACGTGCGCCTTGATGACAAACCACTCAATGATTTCCTGCTCGGTATTATGGTCGAAGAAGCCGCACGACGGCAAATGCCTATCCAATTCCATACCGGCTTTGGCGATCAAGATGCTGATTTAAGAACAGCGAATCCACTGGGGTTACGGTCGTTGATCGAACAAACTGACGCTCCCCTGGTATTGTTGCACGCCGGTTGGCCCTATTATCGCGAACTTGCCCATCTAACGGCCGTTTACCCCCATGTTTACATTGATTTATCATTAGCCATTCCCTTTGCCACAACCGGCATTCCGACCATGCTGCGCGAGATATTGGGTATGACCCCCCTTAATAAAATCCTTTTCGCCACCGATGCCTTCACCATGCCCGAAATTTATTGGCTGGCAGCACGCTGGGGACGCTGGGGTCTGAGCAAGGTGTTAACCGAGTTTGTCGCAGAAGGTTTTTTGACCCAGCCAGAAGCTTTGCACACGGCCGAAGCAATCTTGTTCGCCAATGCCCGCGACTTATATCAACAAAAATAGCATGTCCGACCATTTTGAAAGCAAAAACACGGACAGAAAAGAATTCAAGCAGTAAGCGCGTTTTCCTTTCCGTCCGTGTTTATAGTCGAGCAAATTTGACAAATCTTAAACCTTTAGCCAGCTAAAAATTCATCCAAATTGGTCTTGCTGATGCGGTAAGCATTGCCGATTTTACGTGCTTTCAAATCGCCTGCCTTGATCGCTTCCACTACATCTTCTTCAGAGACTTGTAATATTGCAGCTGCTTGCCCGGGCGTCATCACATCTGGCGTACCGGCGGCTGCAGGTGCAGTTTGTTGCGGCTGTTGTACTTGCTGTTGTGGTTGTGGCTGTTGATTTTGCAAATTTTGCATCGCTGCCATGCCCATCGCACCAAACCCAATCTCGCCCAAATTGCCACCAGCCGGATTTTCGGCAGCCGCCAAAAAGGCATCGGCTTGTTGTTTTTGCACATAGGAAGTGCCATATCCCATATCAGTGACAACTTTTAATGAGTTCGGATGCAGTCCCATGACAATATTAAAATCAACCAGTACCATACCGATGGCATCAAACTCTTCTTGCAGTAACCCAATCAATAATTCATTCAAATCTTTAGTAAAGGATTGCAACTGTGCTGGACCCAGATTTTTGGCAACGGCTAATTCGCTGAGCTTATCTTGAATCATGACACCTAACATGGGATCCAGACGCGTTTTGATTTCGGTTAGCCGGATGCTGTCGCGGAAACCATTGACGGCATTGAGGAAGCGCCACGGCTCTTTGACTTTAATCACATACGTGCCGTTGCCGCGCATGGCACTGGCACCTGGTGAACGCTGTGGATGTTCGACGATGATCGGATTGGCTGTTCCCCAGCGCATGGTCATATCAGTGGTCTTTACAAAATATACGTCAGCAGTGAAAACATTTTTGCCACCAAATAAACCACGCTCAAATAAATCGGTGAGGAAGGGAATGTTTTCTGTGGTGAGTGTGTAGCGGCCAGGAGTAAAAGTTCCCATTGACTCACCACCGCGCACAAAGACACAGGTTTCGCCAGGGTTGACGATCAACTGTGAGCCTAATTTAATATCACCCAGGCCACCGCGCGGGAATTTTTGTACAATTTCATCTCTAAGCCAGGTGTCTACGGCTACTCTATCAAATACTTGGGGCATGGTTTGTCTCCTTTTTAGTCAAATACTCTTTTAGTCTTAAAGTTTGGTAATGAAGTAATCTGTGCGTATCCAAAACCTACTTTAATTCATGTGATTTGTGCAATTCGTGGCGCAACGCCGAGGCTTATTGAACACCTTTGATGACGCTGTCACGGGCAGCGAAATCTTCATTGGCAAGTTGTAGGGCGGTGTTCAGTCGGCGCAGGGTGGCATTTATATCGCCATTATCACGCACTGCATTCATGAGTGCATCAATGCTGGCATCGATCTCATCGACATGATTGAGCATACTTTCGTCAAAAGCATAGATGCGTGCTAAATCGTCTTCTTTAACTTTGACAGCATCGAAGAAGCCGGCATAACCAACAGGGGCGTCTTTGATTTTGCCAATCAGCCCCATCAAACGTGAATCTGCACGGCCGAGTTCTTCAGCATAATCCATCGCCAGAATAATATCGCGGCTTAATTCACGATGTATGCCGCTTAAACGCAAACGGGATGCTTCTAAAGACGAAGCCAGGGTTTCACGTAAAAGCTGATCTGCTTCACGGCGGCGACCTTTTTCCATATAGCCGCTTAAACCGGGGATTTTACTCAGTAGATTGGTGAACCCACCTGCTTCACCAACGATTTTGTCGTAGAGATCACCGACATATTCCTTTGCCATTATTACTTGCTCCTTGAATGTTAATTGATAACTGCATTTTTATGAAAAAAGTAACATGGAGTTGCATAGAGAATTTTGAGGATATTTTGTAATCACAATTGTTAGGTGAAAAAGTTAAGTTTTACTAACTTAACTCCTCCGATCCTATGTGAATCCCTGTGCCATCTCCGTGTTACTCTGTGTAACTTTTAAATTGTTAATCCAGAAAATACTCTGTTCCACAATAGGGACATTGTATCACACCTTTGCCGGCTAATTCTACTTGTCCGCCACAATGTTCGCATTTGGTCAAATCGCGCAGTTGACTTGCTTCACGCGAATAAAGAACGCCTTCATCCCAATTGATGTAGCCGGAGTAAAGTCCCATACCGACCAACTGATGAAGCATGTCATGGACAGCATCTTTACTGGTTTGCATTTCGATGGCGACTTCGCTGATGTCGATCTGTCCACGGGACTTGACGATGTCGAGTAGTTGGCGCTGTTTATTGGCTTTGGCGGCAACGGCCGTTTCTTGCTGCCCTTTCCATAATAAGAAAATACCAAAACCCAACTGCGGCAAAACCAATATCAAATAACCCAATACCAGACCCAACGTCGCCGCACCACCGGTCAGGCTGCCTTCGTTATAATAAACCAACATCAACGCTGTGATGATAATGGCGACGATAATACCGCCAGCAATTAAAATTAAACCAAGTATACGTCCCATAGAAGTCCTTTTCGTCGAATAGTCTTGTGGTCAAATAAGCGTAGAGTTGAGAAATTACTGGAGTTTGGCGAATTCAAGACCTATCAGGTTTCTACCACGAGCAGCGTGTGAACAAATTGATCATAAAACCTGACATCTCTCCTCTGGTAAAATAAAAACGCCAGTGTCCAGAAATTAAAAAACTTCTCCCAATTCTCCGTGTTCCTGTCCTATTATCCAAAGCCGGCGCTGCCACCACCGCCAGAGCTGAAGCCACCACCGCCGCTAAAACCGCCGCTGAAACCCCCACTGCGGCCACCACCGCTGCTGCTGGGCTTCACACTTTTCATCACAGTGCTGCTGGAGTTGAGCATACGTGTCAGGCCGCCTGACATGGCTGCCAGGCCACCGGTCATACTGGCTGACATGCCTTCTAGTGAGGGGGCCGACATGGAGCCACCACTGCCGCTGGCTGGTCTGCTGCCCATTCCGCTATGATAGCCACCATAATAGCCGCCGTAGGGCATATACCAACCTGGGATTGGCGTGGCGGGCACTTGTGAGAATTTGCGAATCCAGGTGCGCTCTAAGCCAAAAGCGATTGCATAAGCGAGATATTTCTCAAAGATTTCGCTGGTTTGTGCAAGGTCTTGATAATCTTCAATATTCTGCAAATATTTTTTGAATGCTGCCCATTTCGCGGCGGCTTCAACTCCTTTAGCGGTTTTGGTGGGCATGTGGGTGGCTGAAACAGCTAAAGCAATTGCGGTTGCGAATAAGGCCAATGGCAGGCAGACGGCCGATGTAATCGTATTTGAAAATATGGCTGAGAAGATAATAAAGCCCATGACCGCAATCACAAAGACGGCGCCTGTCAGCCCCCAATAATTGCGACGGGTGCTTTGTGGCGACCTCGGCACCAGTTTGTCGTCGACTAATTCATCATACAACATCGTGCGTAGATTGGGCAGCTTGCTTGAAAATTTATAGCGCAAGCTGTCAAGCGATTGTTCTTGTTTGTTGCGGAAGATATCTTTGAGGAATTGGTGTTCAAACGGCCGTAATCCTTTCCAGGATTTTTCGGTGCGTTTGAAGACATGAT
>JAGRDI010000182.1:0-1793 GCA_020432765.1 Anaerolineales bacterium
TATAACCCATCCAATGGCGCGGCATCGTGGCCACATTCAAAAATACAGCCATCGTCATCCCAGTGGAAGGATCGTACACTTTGGTTTGTAAATGACCCCGCCGCGCCGTCGCTTTCCAATGGATATCCCGGAATCGATCTTGCGGCTGATAATCACGAATACCCTGTGTACGAATCGGATCGGTAAACAAGCTGCGTTTGACTTTGATATCGCCAAACGGTTCTTTAGCCGGCAAACCCAGCGCTTCCAGCGGGTAAACTTGTGGGTAAATGACAATCGTATCGATCAAACGATGGGTGCGTTCGATTGTGAATAAGGTAAATACATCACCGGATTTATAACTGACCGGTCCAATCTTATAATAACCACGCACAGGAAATTGTAAATTGACTTGTTGGGTTAATTTATCACGCGGCTGCATCCAATAAGAGTTGATTAGGTAATAACGCCCGGCCACTTCCGTGGCGATTTGGGAGATACGATTCTCGATTTCGGGCGAGACCGGTAATTCGTCTTGAAAACGCAGCCAGGTAAGCGGCAATGGTTTATCATTTTTGATCGTGAGCATCATCTTGATAGGTTCGTCTGGAAAGGCATGCGTACGGTCATATGCACGCTCATAGGAGACCCCAATCAGCGCTAAGTTACGCCAAAGCCGGCTCACCCCCACAATCAACAGCAAAATCGCACCCAAAGCCAGCAGTGCAGCATTGTAGTCCAGCAAAAAGCCGGCAATCAAGATGACCAGGGAGACAAAAATCCAGGCGTCACTAAAGATGCTGTCACGATCTTCGCGGATGAGGGCGCCGCGCAAACGTGCCATGTCGGTCACATCAAGCTTTTCACCCGCCCAGGCGGCCTCAAGCATACGCTGGCGAGCTTCGCGTTGCTCGGCGGCCTTGTCCTCACGAATGACCAGGTTGAGTTCAGGTACGTTATGGGTCATTTTTTTAGCAATTCAGCTTGTCAGCAGCTCAGTAATCAACATTTTAGGCATGGTTCAAAATGTTGTCATAGTCCTTTACAATTTGCAGCCGCGGTATCCTTACCGCACGGGTAGCTACGTTGAGTAAATTTGTAAAGATGGTTTTGTCCAAAATGAACCATGCCACATTTTGTAAAATTAGCCGTTGAAAGCAAGCTAGTCAAGCTGACTTGCTGATTTGCTGACTAGCTCCTCACTCTTCAACGGGCACGGGCACCACCTTAGCGACATCACGAATGACATCTTCCGGTGTACGGCCGCGCAGGCGGGTTTGCGGATTGATAATCAGGCGATGGGTGAGTACATGTGGAGCCATTGTTTTGACATCATCAGGAATGACAAAATCGCGGCCACGGATGGCGGCCAAAGCTTGACACGTGCGGTAGAGTGCCATGGTTGCACGCGGGCTGGCACCCAATTCAATATCTTCATGATCGCGGGTAGCGCGACAAATGGCAACAATATATTGACGCACTGAATCCTCGACACGCATGGTACGTACTTCGTCTTGCATCGCGAGTATTTCTTCTGGTGCTACAACTTGCCGCAAACTTTTGAGGGGATCAATACGTTCAAAGCGCAGCAAAATGTCATTTTCACCCTGTTCGTTGGGATAACCAATGGCGATTTTCATCAGGAAGCGGTCTAGTTGGGCTTCAGGCAGTGGAAAAGTGCCTTCAAGTTCAACCGGATTTTGAGTGGCGAGGACAAGAAACGGCCGTGGTAATTTATGCGTCGCAATATCCACTGTCACCTGGCTTTCACTCATCGCTTCCAATAAGGCTGATTGCGTGCGTGGCGTGGCGCG
>JAGRDI010000182.1:1880-24510 GCA_020432765.1 Anaerolineales bacterium
CCGGTCAGGTCGGAGGGCAGCAGGTCGGGTGTGAATTGTACACGTTTGAAGCTGCATCCCAACGAAGCCGCGATCGTTTTTGCCAAAGTCGTTTTGCCCGTACCGGGCACATCTTCCAATAACAAATGCCCTTCACACAACATGGCGATCAGGGCTAAGTCAATGATCTCGTCTTTTCCAACGATTACTTTTTGAATATTGTTTCTGAGTTTAACGGCCGTTTCTGCAATCATAGGTGGAAGTATAAAACAAAATATAGGTTTCGTGAAATCAATCAAAATCCGAAAATTGCTGCCTGATCCAACTCACAAATTGCGGGAAGATTTCTTCTGGTTCTGCCAGATTAGGATGCCAGCGTTTTTCATGTTCAAAGACAAACCAACCGTCATAGCCAGACTTGGCTAACAAAGAAAGCGATTCAGCAAGCGGCAGTTCACCTGTGCCGGGAGCAACATAGTGCCAACCATCTTGCATCGCTAGAGGAGAATCGGGCTCATATACGGCATCCTTGACATGTGTGTAACCCACGCGAGAGCCTAGCGCAGCAAAAGAATCCACAGGTTTTTCGTACCCAACTCGCCACGTATGACCCATATCCCATAGTGCCCCAAAAGCAGGGCTGGGAACAGTGTCCAGCAGCAAACACGCATGTTCTGCCTTTACCCAATTATCGTGCGTTTCAAACAACCATTTCAAATCGGCCGCACCGTCCAATTGCAAAATACGCGCTATGCAGTCATGACCAAATTTGGCTAATTCTTCACGAGAGAACTGCTCAAGATCACCGCCACCAAAAATGCGAATATTGACGACATCGAATGCTTTCGCCACCGCTATCGTGCGCCGCGCCTCCTCTAAATTTTTCCTCAAAGCTTCAGGCACACATGCCCAAATACTGGAGCTAATGCCGCTGACTGCCAACCCGGCATCCAGTAATTTGCGTCGCGTTTCGGCTGCACCAGTTGTAAATTCCGGCAAGCGTGTGATGTCGATTTCATCCAAATAGCCGCGGAAATCAATGCCATCAAAACCATACGCCTGTCCACGAGAACAGATCGTATCTAAATCCCAGCGGGGACAGCCAAGCGTCATAAAGCTAATTTTTTGCATTAGAACGAACTTCCTACATCTGTCACATCCCGTTCCACAACAACTTTTTCGAAGCGGGAATTGGCGATTAACGTTTGCAGTTTGGCAGCATACGCTTCTGCATCTATAGGCAGATCAACGGGCTGCTTTAAGAAAAACGACAGCATGATCGCATTGCCCAACATGAGCGAGTTAATACCTTCAACGGCCGTTGCAATCAATGCTTCACCATTTAGCAAGGCGTTGGCAAAGTTCTCGATGACAATTTTATGCCCTGGCTGTCCATGATGTTTGTAAGGAATCTCAATCTTCCAGTTCTCAACGTGTGCAAACCCGCTGGTTGAAGTTTTGATAAAATCGAAGCTGGACACGCGGTTACGGTAAAAAGTCAGATCACCATTTTCAAAGACCAATTTACCTTTTTCCCCGACGATTTCCAGTCGATTGGTGCCGGGAGATTCGGCCGTAGATGTGATGAGATGGCCGATCATCCCATTTTCGTATTCCAGATAAGCGGTCACTTCATCTTCGACTTCGATAGTGTGATATTTGCCGATGGCGGCGAATCCGGTGATACGTTTGGGCATCCCGACAAACCACTGGTAGAGGTCAATATTGTGTGGGCATTGATTGAGCAATACGCCACCACCTTCTCCTTTCCAGGTAGCACGCCAGCCGCCGTTGTCGTAATAGCTTTGGGTACGAAACCAGTCGGTGATAATCCAGGTGGTGCGCATTAAGTGGCCGAGTTCACCATCATCAATGAGAGATTTAATCTTCTGCCAGAAACCGTAGGTGCGCTGTTGGAACATGGCAGCAAACAGCAGCTTTGGATTGTGCCTCAGTGCTTGTTCGTAGGCAGCGATCATTTCTTGGGCAGCTTGCACATGGACAGCGATTGGCTTTTCTATGAGCACATGAATGCTGCGCTTAAACGCATCCATAGCGATGACGGGGTGACTGTTGTGGGGTGTGGCAATGATGATGGCATCTAGATTGGCCTGATCCAGCAGATCGATGTGGTTATTAAATCCTGGAACATCGTACAGATTAGCGTATTTGTCTACCGTGGCTTGATTGGTGTCGCAAATTCCGGCTAATTCCGTGTTCTCTAGGGTATTAATGTCGCGGGCATGTTGGCTGCCCATTACACCAAGGCCAATTACGGCAATTTTTATTTTTGTCATGGTTGCTCCAATTTTTGTAGGTTTCCAAGACGGTCGGCCATGTTTTCGGCTTTAACAGCCAGCTCCATCGCCAAAAAGGAATGCGCCTGGGTCATGGCCGACTCGGTGCGGTTGAGAATGTCGTCAATTAATCGGGGTGCGTAGAGCAGAGGCACGTCATTACAGTCGAAATAGTGGATGCCTTTTTGATCAATGAGGAAGAGGTGTTCTCCGCCTGGCCGTCCGGCAATGTCGATATATTTGCGTAGTTCGATATAACCATCGGTGCCGGTGATGAATAAACGGCCGTCGCCCCACACCCCCAACCCATCCGGCGTAAACCAATCAACACGAATATAACCGACCCCGCGATCCCCACGCACAACAACATCACCAAAATCTTCAAGTTCAGGATATTGTGGATGATGGAAATTAGCGACCTGCGACGACACAATCTCAGCCGCTGTAGAACCTGTGAAATGCAAGAACTGATCAAAGTTATGCGAGCCAATATCGGTCAAGATACCACCGTATTTTTCTTTGCTGAAGAACCAATCTGGTCGCGATGGGAAATTGCGTTGATGCGGTCCCATGCTGAGAGTTTGGATAACTGTGCCAATCGCGCCTTCCTGGATCAGTTCATCAGCTTTGGCAGCAGCCCGACTCCAGAAGCGCTCACTGTAACAAACTGAATAGATTTGCCCGGTTGCTGCCTGCACTTTGCGAAGTTCTGCAAGCTGTTCAAGAGTGGTCAAACCGGGTTTATCGACCATATAGTCTTTCCCATGCTGCATAACTTTTATGCCCATTGGTGCACGCTCAACAGGAATCCCGGCATTGAGAACCAATTGAATGCTTTCATCTTCCAAGATTCGCTTTAAGGTATCTACGCGAGAAATCTGCGGGAAAGCAGACGAGAATTTTGTGGCTAAATCATCTTCTGAGGCGTAGAAGCAAACGGCTTCGGCTCCAGCTGCGAGCATACTACTCGTCTGCCCATAAATGTGACCGTGGTTTAGTCCTGTCACTGCAAATCGAATTTTTGTGTGGGTCATTTATTTTCTACCTCCAATACTTGTTTGACACAACATTAGCGTACCTGCGTAGATAAATAATCCAGGATATCAATTTTCGTCAAAATACCCTGAATCTGTCCATCTGAAGCGATGACAACGGCCGTTCGGTTGCTAAAGAACGCCATCAACGTTTCCAGATTGGTATGCGGGCTCACAATCGGCACATTGCCATCAACCATACTGGCAATCGTTTCGTCTTTGTCATGGCTGAGGTGGTTGGTGAGCAGCATATGGTTGAGCAAATCAATTTCAGTGACGATGCCTTGCAAACGGCCGTTTTCATCTACCACCGGCAGCTGCGACACATTATATGCTTTCAGCGTCGCGATCACATCACGCACACTGTCTGTAGGCTGCGCCGTATGCACCTGCCGTTCCGGTTTAGCGGCTTGAATATCACCGGCACGAATATCCACCCAGGAACGTTCCAGGAAACCATTTTCACGCATCCAATCATCATCAAACACCTTGCTCAGATAACGTGAGCCGGAATCCGGCAAGATGACAACCATCACATCATCCTCGGTCAACTGTTTTTCACGCGCATATTTAACTGCACCTGCAACGGCCGCACCACACGAACCACCGCCAAAAATTCCCTCTTCACGCACAAGCCGGCGTGTCATTAAAAAACTTTCGCGGTCCGAAACCTGCACAATATGGTCAATCACGCTGAAATCTGTTGTTGTTGGCAAAAAGTCTTCACCAATGCCTTCAACTTTATAGCTGTCCGCTTTCACATCAGTTACGTTACGATGCAGATCATAAAGAATCGAGCCAATTGGATCCACACCAATAATTTGCACAGAACTATCCTGTTCCTTGAGGTAACGGCCGACACCTGAAATTGTGCCACCTGTACCCATACCCGTCACAAAATGGGTAATCCTACCACTGGTTTGCTGCCAGATTTCTGGCCCAGTGCTTTCATAATGCGCTTGTGGGTTGATTGGATTGTGGTATTGATTCGCCAAAATAGAGTTAGGAGTTTCGGCAACCAACCGATCGGCGACTGAATAATAACTGCGCGGATCATCTGGTTCAACGGCCGTAGGTGTGACCACAACCCGTGCACCAAAGGCACGCAGCAGCATGATTTTCTCCTGCGACATTTTGTCGGGCATCACAAAAATGCAGCGATACCCTTTGATCGCCGCCGTGATTGCCAGACCCACGCCGGTATTGCCAGATGTCGATTCGATGATGGTGCCACCAGGTTTGAGACGGCCGTCTTTCTCCGCCTCCTCAATCATCGCCCAACCGATGCGGTCTTTCACCGAACCGCCGGGATTAAAAAATTCAACCTTTGCCAGAATCGTGCAAGACAAGTTACCAATGACTGAATTAAGTTGTACCAGGGGTGTATCACCAATCGTTTCTAAAATGTTGGCATAAATTTGCATATAGTTTCACTCTAATTACAAACAAACTTGTTTTGTTGTATTGCTCGTGGCCATGTTTCCTGACCGCGTCATGATTTGACCCGAAGAATATTATTGAATGTATTTACTGGACGCTGGCGTTTTTATTTTACCAGCGGAGACATGTCAGGTTTTATGATCAATTTGTTCATACTCACCTCGTGGTGGAAACCTGACATGTCTAGAATTCGCCAGACTCCAGTATTTAGTTACATTTTATGGCTCTCCTGGGGTTAGTGCAAAGGGGAAGATCGCAAACGTATTCGACTGCGCTCCATTAGAACTGCGGATATACCAATACGAGGGTGCTGTCGTGGCATCCGGCACCGTGTAGCTGCCGTCATCGTCTACTTGAAAAAATACGCCATAGGGTTGCGTACTCCTGCGCAGCGTGTAGCCAGGTGTTGTGTAAGTGATATCCGCAGAGCCATCGCCTTGGATTATTACGCTGTAAGTGGGGATACTGTTTACTACTTCGACAACAAAGCTGTTTGTGACACGCTCGTTGCCAGCGGCATCCTCAGCAATAACGATTAGCGTATATACCCCCAATCCTTCTGATAGTGTTAGCGACCATTCATTACCGTTTTGATCAGCTGCCACCTCTTGACTTGCGCCTGTCGGTGGATATATTAACACATTTAATTGGCTAACACTATGACCATCGGTAACAGAACCACCCAATGTGGGGTCAGTATTACCGACAGGAATAAATGGTTCATAAGTGGTCACTGTGATTGCAGGGGCGATCGTATCGACTACCGTCGTATATAGACCAGTACTGGTGATATTGCCAGCATAATCGGTCGCACGGAAGCGGACGGAATGTTCTACACCATCTTCTGCGGGCAGCGTCCATAGGTAGAGCCAATCTTGCTCGCTGCTGCCTTGCGGCGGATAAACAACCCCATCTAACCAGGGCGCACCCCCACCATCAAATTGGGCGGCTATAGTGGCAACCTGGCTGTTAACCGGGGCAGGGTCTTGGGTTGTGCCACTAAGCTGATAAACATTGCTGGCACCAATCAAAGCGGGAACTGACGGTGTAATCAAGGGTGCCGTTGTATCTCGCACTTGTGCAGCTGTAATGATGGGCCCGGTTTGACCATGGTAATCGGTGGCACGTGCGTAGAGTGTCCAGGTGGGCGTTGCGGGCGTGTTCACTTGTGCTGTCCACGATGAACTTCCATTGGCGATTTGCCAGTTTGTGCCATCAGTACTAACTTCCACGAAAGCCACGCCAGCTCCCAAACCATCATCGGCCGTTCCGCTGACTGTTTGTAGACCAGTGCCAATTGCTTGACCCGGGTTGGTATCAACTGTCGTGGTTGGCGCATCCGTGTCGGTGGTATGGGTGCGTGTAATAACGGTATTCTGCACCGGCAATTCGGTTTGAAGCTGTGTCGCGGTGCTGATTTGGTTAATGGCACTCAGGTCGTTGTCTAATACGGCCGTTATCGTCACCACTTGCGTCCCCTCTGCTGCAATGGTAGGGATGTCGATGGTGCAGCTGGTGCCGCCAGAGCAGTCGTAGGCGGCTGCCCCTGTAACCGTTTGATAAGTAAGGCCAGCCGACCCATTCAGCAATAGTTCAAGTCCTGTTATTTCTCTATCTTCCAGACTTGTGAGCGTGGCTGCATAGGTAATTGTATCATTGTTGGTGACGGTATCTTGCTCTGGTGGGCTGCTGTCGAATAAGAAGTCGATGGCTGGTGTTTGTGCGGAATTTGGCAGCTTATGTAAATCGTTGGCATCAACGATATCTGTCCATTCATAATAATATTCGAACTCTCCGTTAAGACTGTTGGCAGTTGGGAAGGCACTCCAAACGTCGTCATACAAATCAACCGCATAAACCAGCAAACGATAGTTATCCAGATCGATCGTATTCATTGTCCAGGTTTCCTCCAGAGCAACCCGCACCTCTGTGCCACCCGTTTCTGGCCTATGGCCAAACTCGGGTTCAAATGGATTTGTTTCGGCCGTTTCTAACTGCCAATCGAAATCCCAACTGTCTGTGCCGGCATTGTAAATCCAGCGCAAGGCTGTTTGCTCATCGAGAACAGCAGTCGCTATGTCAGCATCAAAGGGCAGCGTGACCGTGCCACTTACTGGCTGGGTGGTGCCGCCGTTGAAAACGTCAAGGTAAAGCCACATAACACCATCTGACCCCCAATTTGCCCCTTGCCAACCGACGTAGGGGAAGTATCCATCCCAACTTGTCCATAAGGACTGGACACGCTCGGGTCGTTCATCATCATCCAGAAACTCTGTAGCGGAAATCCATTCATTGAATTGGATGTCTAGTAGGCCATCCCGTTGAATGCTGGAAATACCATTATTGCCCAGGTTTTCACCATACCAATCCCCAATTTCATCATAATCCATGTTCTGCTGTTCGTCGATGATGCCCATATTGAAGCCAACGGGCGCGCCTTCACTGTTAAATTGTGTTGCGCAGGCCTCCCCACTGGGGAAAATGCCGGTGATTTCCTCGTCATCATTAATCGTGAATCCGGCCGTATTCGTCCAGCCACTGCCATCTAGCGACAGCGGGTAACAAACTGTGATAGGTTCTTCCGCCGGGACGTGTAAACCGACCGGGTAGTTGTAGGTATACGGCCGTATCGGCTGTGGTGCACCTGTGTCAATCGTGACTGTGATGATTTCACTGCGGAAGTTGCCCGCAAAGTCAGTAGCCCGCACACGTACAGGAATGGTGGTCGCATCCAATCCAGGCGGCACTTGCCAATCATACTCCCAATAACGATCGACAGTACCAGAAACAGTTGGTTTCCAACTTCTGGAAGCTTCCCAGGTGCGCCCCCCGTCAAAACTGAGATCTATGCCAGCGGTGCTGGAATCGATCTCCTCAAATTCATCGAAGAAGGCGCCATAATCAAAAGTATGGCCTTCAAATAGAATCGTATCTGCGACAAAAGTGCCCGAAATAGGCTGCGTGATGGTGATGCCTTTGGGCGGCAGCGTATCACGCCAGGGGTAAGTGCCTTCTGGGATCGTACGCACTTGTACAGGGCTGCTGCCCACATTGCCGGCCCCATCAACAGCAAAGGCTTGAATGTTGACATTGCTCATGGTTGCCCCTTCATTTTGGAAGAAGTATCGGAAAGTGCGTGGCGAGGTGCCATCGGGTTCCCATTCTTCAACCGCCCAACGGGCATTGACGCGTTCTCCATTCATGGTGAAGTAGTAATCGTCAATATCGAAGGAAGTGCCGATATAATCCACAACCTGCGCTTCCATTTCCAACCAGTTAGGCACCCAGCCCGCGCTCAAGGTCATCGTCACAACGGGAGAATTGCTGTCCACAACAAAGGCCCCATCATACCAATCCTCAACGGCCGTTTCTGTATTACCTAACACATCGCTGGCTCTGCTGTAAATACGATAAGTGCCATCTCCGCCAGATGGTGTGTAATCAACTTGCCAGTAACTGACCTTTTCGCCGGGACTGTCCAGCGTAGCCACCGACCAACTGCCGGGCAAGGTTTCTGAAATAGGCAAAGTCGGTGTCATCACCTGCACCACCGCATACTCAACCTGGCCTACACCAATACTTTCCGTGGCAATAGATTCATCAGGTTGGCCCATAAAGACAGACACAGGTGCAGCTAGCAGCTCATGCCAACCGAGGTCGGCACGCAAACCACCGCCCGCAGGGGGTGTGAAGGCCGGTGGTGCCTGATCAAGTGCCGGTGATCCCACCTGTAAGTAACCATGTTCGGTTGCCAGCAAGGGGTCTTGATCGATAATGTCGTTCGTGCCACTGTAGACATTGGTGTAATTGGTTGTATTGAAAAGCAGATTGCTATCACTGAACAAAACAGAGTCGCCAATGGCACTTAAGCCGGTATCATTACCGCTGACAATATTATTGGTCAGATCAAGCCATAGAAAACCGCGATCCTCACACACCACATTTTCGTATCCATAAAGTGCAGCCAGATCGAGGCATTCCCCTGCATAAATCATGAACACTTCATTTGGGTCTATCAATAGGGGATTAGTGTAATAAATGGCAGTCATACCACGGCCAAGTGCCACGCCGGTTGTATTACTGATAATTGTGTTAAAAGTAGCACTGCCGGTCGACCGTTGGGTGACAGAAATGCCGATAGTGTTGTTTTTAATTAAGTTATAGTCAATGTCAACCGTATTGGAGCCACCTTGCAACAGCACACCAATAGGGTCAGCACCAGCGCCGGTTAATGCGAACCCGGAAACGCCGGCATTTACAGCCGCCTGGAAGGTAACGGCCGCTCCGCCACTGCCTTGAATGATTGTGCGGTCGGGGGCTTGCCCCAATAACTGGACGCTCCTCGAAATGACAACCGATTCGGTGTAAATGCCATCATTGACACCCACCGTGAACTGAATCGGTGATTCTAACTGTAAGTTGTCGATATCTTCTTGGGCTGCATCAACCGCCTCTTGAATCGTGGCAAAGGCATCGACACCCCAGATGAGGCCATTATTGAGACAGACATCACAATAATCATCATCGGCGAAGAAACTGCTGGCAGTTTGCTCAAGGTGTCCGATATCGATAGCTCGACCGGCACCCGGCGGCACAGGATCGTTGGGGGTGCCGTTGTCGATTACCGGTGAGAAGGACTCAGTACGGAAATCACCACTCGAGAAATCGAGGAAGAGCGGATTGCTAAACAACTCGCCCCCACCCGGATTGTTGGGGCTGAGATCACTGCCGTTGGCGTAGTATAGGTTGTATTGGTGGAATTGCAGCACTGCGCCAGGATCGTATTGCAAAGCGGTGCCGGTGTTATAGGCAAAGATCGTATTGGATACATCCACACCGGCGTTGTTTGTGGCCAGGAAGCCGTTGTTATTGTCGATGATGGTGTTATTTTTGACGGTTAAGGTTGTCCCAGAGCCATCGACGGCAACGGCCGTAGCCATCCCTTGTATGACCGCCCGGTTGAGGTCGATATTGGTCGCACTGCCGTCAACTTGCAGGCCGGTGCCGCTGCCATTACCCAATAAGGTTAGATTGCGCACGGCGGCGTTTGTCACACCATCGGCGGCCACAAGCGTTGTCGCGGTTGAACCACGTGGGAAGGTAAGCACAGTGCGGTCTGCACCAGAACCGATAACCTCGACATCGTTGGTAAGGGTAATCGGTTCGGCATAAATACCGGGCTGCACCAACACACGGCTGGCACCGCTGTTGATCGCGGCCTGGACGCTGCTGAAATCGCCGCCCACCGGGGCGACGGTTACATCGCCGGTAAGCACAGCGCGTTGTCCACCACTGCTATCTGCCTGGGCGGCAGAGATGCCGCCCGCTTCGGGTAATGAACTGCGGCTGATGAAGGGGCCACGAGCCGGGGCCGCATTGAACCCGTCCAGACCCAATGCGGCTGCGGCAGAGGCTGAAGGAATGACGGCAATGTCCGAAGAGCCATCACCGGCCAAATCGGCGCCAGCAATATAGAGTGTAGAAGCGGCCGTTTCCACGCCTTCCAGGGTAGCAGCGGCATTGTTCAAATCGCTGCCGAGGATAAGATAGGCATCGCCATTACTATTGCCCGCCAGCAGATCGCCACGGCCGTCTTTGTCTACATCACCCGTGGCGGCCAGGAAACCAGAAAGGGTGGAAGCAAAACCGCTGAGAACCTGGCTGCCAAAACTCTGGCTGCCACTGCCAAAGACAACAGTTGGTGCGCTGCCGCTGGTATAGGCGAAATCGTCGATTGTGTCGCCATTGACGTCTCCCGTGGCAACAATCGTGGGGGTGTTGTCGGAGGTGGAGAAGGTAGCCATCGCCTGGGCAGTTGTGAGTGGGGATAGACCCTGCTCGCGCCAACCACCACCGCCAGCAAACAGGTAAACTGTACCATCAATTGCCACGGCGAAATCGGGGATGAAGTCATTGTCCACGTCGCCCACACCAGCTACGGAGACATTGGTTGAATTGGTTTCTAAAACGGCCGCTGCCAAATTGTTGAGTGTATAAGGCGGTTTAATCGGTGAGGAGGTGCCTGCCAGGAGATAAACCTTATTATTCACAGCAATCATAATATCCGCCAAACCGTCATTGGTGACATCTCCCACACCAGCAGCCTGCGTGGCCTCGAGACCGCCGAGGGTTTCCCCAACAGCCTCGGTAATAATTTCGATTTGACGGGGATAGGTGCCATCAAGCGGCTGTTCGGCAGCACCGCTGCTGGGAACACCCTGGATGAGAAAGACACGCTCATTGGCCGGATCACCGATGAGCAGGTCGTCAATGCCATCTCCATTGAAATCACCGGCAGCATTGATGATTGATCCCACGCCAGCAGCGGCCGTACCGATGTATGACGGCGTGTTTTCACCCAGCATTTCCAAATCACCCACGTTGGGTATGGGCCAATCGCCTGGGGAACCGTTGACAACAACGACTTTGCCTGTGCCACCATTGGCACCCGGCAGACCAACAGCCAGATCACCTAGACGGTCACCGTTCATATCGCCCAGCCAGGCAACGGCCGCTCCTCCGTCGTTATCGGTCAGGTTATCCAAACCCAACCAGATGGTCGCATCGCTGATGCTGTGCAGATCACCGGTGAGTTCAGCGGGATCAGCGGGTAATGGGTTGTTGCCGGCATCACTGGCAACACCGTAAAGCGTCACCGGTTGACCGCCGGGAACATGATTGGGATTTTCCTGCACAAAGGCTTGGTTGGTCAGCCCATTGGTCGGTGGCAGAACATCGATAAAGACAGTGCGCGTGATGGTGTTGATGTTGCCAAAGGCGTCATAGGCACGCAGGTAAAGATTGTGCTCACCCTGCGCATTACCGACCGTGGGCAGTTCCCACAACCCGTTCCAGTTAGCGTTCAAAGGGTTATTCTCATCATCCCAGATAGTGCGCCAGATGCCGTTGTTGTAGCGCAGCTGCACACGCGCAATGCCGGCAAAGTTGTCGCTGACCGTACCACTGAGCGGCAGCGTATTGGAATAAGATTCGCCGGCGCTGATGGTGGTGTTATCGGCGATGTTGGTGGTGATGGTCGGGGCAAGCGTATCGACGGTTACTTGTATCGCAGCAGGATCGCTGGCGTTGTTGAGGAGGTCATAGGCAACGGCCGTAACATCCACAACCCCATCATCAGGCAAATCCCAGGTATAGGCCCACTGGGAATCGGTTAAGGTGGCGTCAAACGTGCCCGCCGGCACAGTTAGTTCGACCCGGTCAACCCAGGTAGTCGCATCTTGTGCAAAACCACCCACCACATAATATTGGCTGTTCAAAATCGTGCCGGTAATTGGATCGGTAAGCTGTACAATGGGGGCCGTGTTATCTTCCACATAATTGATTTTTTTAGAAAGGGACAAATTATTGCCACCTATAGCATATGGTACATCTACGCTGATCGTGTCACTGTAGGTACTGCCACCGGCGATACCACTCATTTCCACATTAAAGCGCTGGAATAACAACAGATTGTTGCTGCTGAAATCCCACTCATAACAGTCACCATTTTGGTTAGTGGCCGGTACACGGTCACCGGAAGCAACCACGTTAACACTGGAGACTGTCGGCGGCAAACACATAGAAACCGTCGAAGTGATTGGGGCAGCGCCGATATTGTACAGGCTTAAGCTTGTGGTAATCGCATCGCTCGCTTTGACATACATCGCTTCGATATCGCGCTCATTGGCTTGCAGCGGTCCACCCTCCATGGTTAACTCCGGCGCACCATTGAAGGCATAGGGGCTGGTGCCGTTTGTTTTCTCTGTGCCGTCGAGGATGCCATCTCCGTCGGAGTCGGGATCATTGGGATTGGCGAAAACCCAGTAGTCTGTGCCGTTGATATTGACAAACCAACCGCCTCCGACCCAGGCAGTGCCATTGTGGTGGAAGAATTCCTCCCCATCTTGCAGACCGTCGGAGTCGGTATCTGCTGTGGCGGCATCGCTGCCAATCAGAAGCTCTTGACCGTCGTGCAAGCTATCGCCGTCACTGTCTTTTTTGTTGGGATCGGAGCCGCTGCTGTTTTGGCTGGAAGCTTCAAATCCATCTTCCAGACCATCACCATCACGATCCCAGTCACGGCCGTTTAACAAACCATCGCCATCAATATCGGTGCTGTACCCGTAAATCGTCGAGACAGTGGCCTCAGTTTCGTTATTAACATCATCTCCGTCCAGGTCATGGTTGGTTATTTCTCCCCAATTGAGCAGCCCGTCGAGCGTGTTGGGCAGCACATCGATGTACACAGGGACCCAATCCCATCTGTCTTCGCTAGGCAGCTCGGAGGGCAGATACATCACATCTTCTTTATCTTTTTTGATGATGCCGCCTAACGAATAACGCACATATTGGGTTTTGGCGACGATTTCGTAGAAAAATTCGATTTTTTGATCGCGGCCAGCATTGGCAAATGTGTAAGTGGCCCACAGGTTATTTCTGCAATATTTGTAGGAACTACTAGAAATGTAACAGCGGTAGCGTTTGCTGCTGATATTGTTGCCAGCACCGACGGTGATATTGGCCCCGGCACGCGCACGCATGGTGCCATAAATATCACTGCGTTCGAGATAGACTATATCCCGGTTGACATACCCTTGGATACGGCCGTTGAAGACATCCGAAAGGGTTGAGGTACTGCCCGCCATCGGATAGCCGCTGCGATTTGTCGTCATTTGCACGCCTTCAAAATCGATGTTGTCAACCTTGGTATACGGCCGAATATCGGCAATCAGTTTCGAAATGGCCAACGTCACCAAACTATCAATCGGTTCGCCAAAAATCGCCGAAATGCCCCAGAAAATTAGATCGAATATCACAAAAGCGAATGCAAGGACAATACCCACTCCTGAAAAACCAATAATCAGGAAAATTGTCGTGAGAACCGTATCGGTGATCGCGTAGGCAAGTGCAAAATCTTTCTCGTAACTATACGGGCTTTCAAAATTGGCATAGGTTGACCAAATAATGCCCATGCTAACGCCAAATGAAATAAAAGTAAGCGCAAAGCGGGCGATTGTGAGGAATTTGGCCAACTTTGCAATCCCTTTAGTTGTTGTCGGCAGTGCCTTGCCAATTTTGCCCAATGGTTTCATCACCTTGAAGCCCAACACCTTTTTGTTGGCCAATTTCAACGTCTTGTCACGCAGCTTGATGATTTTTTTGACATGGGAAACAAATTTATATTGGTAGGTGCGGAATTGGAACTTTTGTTTCTTGATAATTTTATAAATCTTGTACCCTTCATGCAGCAGCTTAAGACCACTAACCACCTCTCTGGTAACAAAATACCCTAAATTGCCAGCAATGACTTGTGAACGGAATTCGTAGAATGTTTGTGGCGCATTGAATACAAGGCCGGCACCCGCTACCCCAAGATTATTAGCCTCAATGACATAAGTGATAAAATCGGTCACGGTGGGCAAATCGAAGCGTTGGGCGATGAGGGTGTCGTCAATCGATTCATCGACTAATTGAAAACCATCAGCGTCAATATAAGAAACCAGACCGACCGACCATGAGGCGTAAATACTGCTAAAGAGGGCGATTAAATCATTCGTAGTCAGATCAGGGTAATCGACTTGGAGGGCAGCCAACACTGCGTCAGGATCATTTTGGTAATTGGCAATCAGCGTATTGAGTGCATCGGTGAAAGAAGGTGTGCCCCACACGCCGTTCTGATGTTTATAGTGGGCCACATTTAATGATCGCATGGTAAATACGGGGATGTCGGCTAAATTAAAAACCAGCTTATTGCCATTGGTAATGGTAATTGCATCCATCGTTTGGCTGCCGGTCTTGGTCTCAACGGCCGTTATGACAGAAGCCAATTCTGCCTGATTGTAGCTGTTTTCGTCCAGAAAACGCCTGACAGTGAGTATACTGCTGGAAATCCGTTGGAACATCTGATCCATATGATCCGGCTGAAAATAAGGTGTGCCCACGGCGATATCAGCAGCGGGGACGCCCCATGTTTCCGTGAGGGGTGTAGCCGGATTGGTGAAACGGTCGACGACCTCATTAAAATCGACGGCGGCTGTGTTGAGGAAACTCGCTTCTAAGCCAAACATCAAATTCGCCAACTGCCGGTGGTCTGTTTGGGAAGCGGGTGTGCCGATGAACGCATAGTTCGTTGCACCACTTTTTGTAATTTCAACTCCCGTGATGCTAAAGGAAGATTCTGGATATTCTGCCACGGGCACGGTGCGTGTTTTGCTGCCATTGGGGGTCGATTCGCTGTTTTGCATGTAGGCAACCCACCCAAATTCGATTTTTGACCAATCAATGTTGTTCAGCGAGCCAGGTCCGTAAGCGACACGGGTCTGGAAGGCGGAGATACGGCCGTTGTCGAAAACCGGACTAAGCGTTAACTGCATCTCCTTTTTATTGCCCTTGTTGGCCACAACCACGCCATATGGGCCGCGCAGATATTGGGCAGGCACATGGCTGGTGGTAATTTTAAGCACAGGGGTAAAGGTGAGTTCGTCGGTTTTGGCCACATTATGGGCCTGGATTGAGCCGCGATCATCATAAGGCCAATCGAGTTCGGTTAGGGTCAAACGCAAACGCGCTTCATCTTGGGGGCGTACCTGGATATTGATATACTGATAGCCGTTGTAACTGCTGCCGTTTAGACTGGTCTTGAGTGAAAAATCAGACTGGTAGGCAGTGGTGGAAAAGGGAGACAGGTCAACATTATCTGGCACATGGTCCCCATCATTGTCATCATCCCACAGGTTGGGAATATCGTCACCATCGGGATCGATGGCGGGGGCCGTGCCGATGGGTGCAGGCCATTCCTGGTCATCGGCCAAACCATCTTCATTTGTATCGACAACATGGGGATTGCTGTAAAAGGTTTGGGTGTTGCTCATGCTGTCTGTGAAGGAGAACCCATTGATTTCAACGGTATCGGTAATGCCGTCTTCATCGGTGTCTAAAGAATAGGGATCGGTGCCTAAACAGATTTCCACAAAGTCGTTTAGCCCATCAAGATCAGTATCCATGTTGACATCACCGGTGCCGCAGGCGGTATCCTGGATGAGGTTTTGTTCATGAAGTGGGACGTTCGGCTGCATTTGGGGAGCAACGGCCGTTTCCTCTCGCGCTACTGATTCTTCTGTCCCCAGCCCCAACGCCTCACTTAGAGTTGGTAGATTTGTGGCGGCATAGGGATCAAGCGCAAAGGCTTGTAAAACCGGTGTTGTGATGAAGACGAGGGTTATGCCAACAGGAACGGCCGTACGCATCCAAGGGTGTGAGCGGGCTATGTAAAAAGTAAAAATTAACAGGATAATGAAACTGAAAACGGCTGTCAAAAAGATAGGCGAAGTGACGTTGGTTAAAAGCAAGTTTGCGGAAAAAACTATATTTTTTTCTGAAAGTGTCGATACTACTTCTGAAGTTGTTGCGTTAAGTGCAGTTATATTTTCGGCTGTTGGCAGAGTGGTGTTAGTAACGGCCGTTTCAAAACGATAATCAATCACAATATGGGATTGGGCATCAAACTGCTCACTAATTTCAGGAATGGTTACATCTAAAATTTGGCGTTGAGGGTATCCCTCTGCATCGACCCAAAGTTCACCGCGACCCGTCATTTGTTGCAAAGCAGCAGGCGCTTGTAGCTGACTGCCATTTTGACCAGCCGGAAGCTGTTTTCGGATTGTATCCAGCATATAAGCAGCAAATTTTGCGCCATCAATATCGAATTCGTAAATGGTAAGCTGTGGTTGATCCGAGTTTTCAATTTGGCGCACATTTTCAGCAGCACGCATATATCCCAGAAAATCAGTGGTAGGCATGACGCTTAGGGGATTTTCAATTTGTGTCTGTTCCCCATTTTGGATGAGATAGGTGTTTAACCCTTCTTGTTCGAGCGTTATCGGCGGAAGCTCGCCTTCGGTTTCAAACAGCAAATCAAGTCGCGCATAATCAGGTAAAGTGACTTTACCCGTCATCTGTGAATCAACACGTTGTTCGGAGGTGCCAACATTGCTAGGTATCGGCCGTGGGATAAGCGTTTGCTCAATGTTGGCCACGAAATCGTATTCACCAACTGTTTCAATTTGTTCAATGGTGGGGAGGAAGGGTTGTTCTTCAGAAATGTTATCTAATGCAAAGATGGTACTGACTAGAAAAAAAATGGCTATGAAAACGGCCATAAAAAAAAACAACTTGTTTCGATTTCTCAACAACATAAAAAAACCCCTTCTTTGAAAAACAGACAAATTTAATATGGATTGAATGGAATTTTCGCAGACTCCTTTGAACTGAATAGATAAATCGAGTCTTCTACTTAAGCATATAATCATACCCAATTTATATGATAAATACAATCAGTCCGCTTGAAATTATTTTATTCTATTTTGTTGTCAAGTTTATAATTGGACACTGGCGTTTTTTATTTTACCAGAGGAGAGTTGTTAGGTTTTATGATCAATTTGCTCACCTTCTACTCGTGGTAGAAACTTGACAAGTCTAGAATTCGCCAGACCCCAGTTTATAAGCTGCTTGGACAATTTGGTTGCACTGAAAACGAAGAAGCACCAATTTAAGCTTGTGGAAAAGCGTATGATGCCTATAATTTAGGGTATTGAAATTGATGAATAAAAACAGCGAGAGGATTGAGCGAGGGATAAAGAAGAATTGCTGCTCTGGCTCTTTTCTCCAACTCTAGCTAATTTCAGGAGAAATTTATCATGAAAAAATCTCGTTGGCTAATTGTATTTTTGACTTTGTGTTTGGTGATGTTATCGGTAACGGCCGTATTCGCTGAAACCAGCTATACAGCCCAACCAAATGACAGTTTGTCTCTTATCGCTTCTCGCTACGGTACTAATTATTTAGTACTGGCGGCGTATAATGAAATTGAACCCCCCTATATCATTCAAATTGGACAAGTCATTCGCATCCCAGATGGGCTGGAGGCAGGCGCACAGCAACCAGCCTCAGCTCCACAATCAGCCCCGGCTGCTGCCGCCCCAGCACCCGCAGCCCCCGTTGCCGCGCCTAATTTTTCCGGTGGATTTGAATATGGTGGACAAACCCAAAGCTTCGCCAACAAAGAGTTAATGAAAAGCATTGGCATGAATTGGGTCAAATTCCAACATAAATGGTCCCCTGGAGATTCACCTGATGCAGTTGCCGGTCGCATCAATGATGCCCATGCCAGTGGTTTCAAAGTGTTACTTTCAATTCCCGGCGCAAATACCTACCCCGCCCCCGGTGGCATTGATTTTGGTTCATATGTTGAATTCCTGCGTGGTGTCGCTGCCCTTGGCCCAGATGGCATTGAAGTTTGGAATGAGATGAATATTGATTTTGAATGGCCGGCTGGCGAAATTGATCCCGCATCTTATGTAAACAATATGCTGGCACCCGCCTACAATGCAATTAAATCTGTTAATCCAAACATTCTAGTCATCGGCGGGGCGCCATCACCAACTGGCTTTGACAATGGCACCAACGCCTGGGCAGATAACCGTTATATAGCAGGTATGGCTGCGGCTGGTGCATCACGCTATATGGACTGTATGGGTGTGCACCATAATGCAGGCGCAACCTCGCCAAACGCGACCAGTGGACATCCAGGTGGCAGCCATTACAGTTGGTATTTCTGGCCCACACTCAACCTGTACTATAACACCTTCGGTCGTAAAGTATGCTTCACTGAGTTGGGGTATGTCACGCCCGATGGTTATGGTGGCATTTCACCTCACTTTGGTTGGGCAGCAGATAATACCATCGATGAGCATGCGCAATGGCTTTCCGAAGCGGTGCGCCTTTCCTCAAACAGTGGCAAAGTTCGCTTGTTGATCATCTTTAATGTTGATTTCACCCATTATGATCCCAATGGCGACCCACAGGCAGGCTATGCGATTGTACGACCCGATGGCGGCTGCCCATTCTGTGGCGCGATGGGTGGCTAGGTAATTCACTAAAAATATTTTGACCTAAAACAATTCTGGAGTCTGGCGAATTCTAGACATGTCAGGTTACTACCACGAGTAGGGTGTGAACAAATTGATCATAAAACCTGACATGTCTCCTCGGTGATTCATCTTGACAGCGGATGAAAGACAAATGACGGAACTTTCTTCGTTCGTCATTTGTCTTCCGTCAAAAGGCTTATTTATTGGAGTAACTCTATGAAAGTTCGACATATTTTGGCTACAAAAGTGGGTGGTGTGATTACGATAACACCACAAGATTCGGTAAAAACGGCCGTTTCACGTTTAGCAGAACACAATATCGGTGTCTTATTGGTTGTGGCTGAAGACGGTAAACTCATCGGTATCATTTCTGAGCGCGATATCGTGCGCCAAGCCGCAGCAGATAATAATGTGCTGACCTTAAGCGTCGCTGAAGTCATGACGCACGACGTGAAGGTGGGCTTGCCCCAGGATGATTTGATGGCTGTCGCAAATACGATGACAGACGGCCGTTTTCGGCATTTACCCATCGTAGATAACGATGAGTTGATCGGTATCATTTCGATTGGTGATGTAATCAAAATCCAGCGCGACGTATTCCGTGGCGAAATTGATACATTAGAAACCCAACTATTGCAAGAGGATGAAAGTTAAATGTCACAAGTAGGTACAGCAGGAAACCCATTACGTGTCGCAATCATTGGCGCCGGTCCCACCGGCTTCTATGCTGCCGAACATTTATTTAAGCACACAGATTTGGTCGTTGAAGTTGATTTGTATGATCGCCTGCCCACTCCATTCGGCCTTGTACGCGCTGGCGTTGCGCCAGACCATCAAAAAATCAAATCTGTCACAAAATTGTTTGACCGTGTTGCACAAAGGCCAGAGTTCCGTTTTTTTGGCAATGTTGAACTCGGTAAAGATATTTCAGTTGCCGATTTGCATGATTATTATCACCAAATCATATTTTCAACTGGCGCCCAAACCGACCGTTACTTAAATATCCCTGGCGCAGATTTGAAGAACCATCATCCAGCCACAGATTTTGTCGCCTGGTATAATGGCCATCCGGATTTTCGCGATTATGAATTTGACCTGACCCAAGAACGTGTCGCAGTCATTGGCGTGGGAAACGTCGCCATTGATGTTGCCCGTATTTTGGCACGCACTACCGAAGAATTAGCCACGACCGATATTGCGGACCATGCGTTGGAAGCGTTATCCAAAAGTAAAGTTAAAGAAATTTTTGTGATTGGTCGGCGAGGTCCGGCACAAGCCGCTTTTACAACGCCTGAAATTAAAGAGATGGGTAAATTGGCGGACTGCGATATTTATGTCTTACCTGAAGAAGCTCAACTCGATGCGTTAAGCGAAAAAGCATTGGCCGACAGTGCTGACCGGGGTACGGCACGTAAAGTTGAAATTATCCAAAGTTATGCGGGCAAAGAATCTACCGGCAAATCACGTAAAATGACATTCCGGTTCCTGGTTTCGCCAACAGAAATGTTCGGCAACGAGGCAGGTGAGATAACCTGCATGCAAATGGTCAAAAACGAGTTATATGCTACCGATGCAGGTACATTGCGTCCGCGTGCCACAGACAACTTTGAAATGTTGGATGTGGGTCTGGTTTTCCGCTCGATTGGTTACAAAGGTGTGCCGTTGGAAGGGGTACCTTTTAACGAGAGTTGGGGTGTTATTTTGAATGACAAGGGACGTGTGATCAATGCTGAAACCAAACAACCGGTATTGGGCGCATACACCGCCGGTTGGATTAAACGCGGCCCCAGTGGTGTGATTGGCACCAACAAACCGGATGCATTAGAAACTGTAGAGCAGATGATTACGGATTGGCGCAACGGCCGTATCTTATCTCCCACACACCCCAACGCCGCTGATGTCACAGCCTTTCTAGACAGCCACAAACCTGATTATTTTACCTATGCAGATTGGGAAAAACTAGACGCCATCGAAGTTGCCAAAGGCGAAGCACAAGGACGCCCACGGGTTAAATTCACAACGGTTGAGGAAATGTTAGCAGCAGTTGGTAAAGAAACGGCCGTAGCGGCTTAATTAGCTGCAACGAATTAGAAAAGGAACGAATTTAGTTCGATCATATACTGCATTCGTTCCTTCTAGAATTCGTTCGTGCTTTCCCCCTCAAATGCGTGACAACATTATCATCTACAGCGACGGCGGCTCTGATCCCAATCCCGGCATTGGTGGCTGGGCGGCAGTATTGCAGTTTGGCAGCCATGAAAAAGTGCTGACCGGCAACCACCCCTCTACCACAAATAACCGCATGGAACTGCAAGCGGCAATTAGTGCCTTAGCGAGTTTGAAAAGGCCATGTACAATCGAGTTCCACACTGATTCAGAATACGTGCGTCAAGGTATCACCAAATGGATTGATGGTTGGGCTGAACGCGATTGGAAATTAAAAGGCGGCAAAGCGGTTGCTAATGCTGATTTGTGGCAGCAGTTATGGTCTCTAGTGCAGCAGCATAAAATCAATTGGCATTGGGTCAAGGGACATGCTGGTGATCCAATGAACGAACGTGTTGATACCTTGGCACGCCAGGCACGTCTTGAGATTACACCCGAAGCGCTGTTACCCGGTGATGTACCACGCCTTTTCTTGCGCTCTTCTTGCAAAGGAAATCCTGGACCCGGTGGTTGGGGTGTCGTTTTAGTGGAGGAAGACGAGCTTGAACAAAACAACGGGGCTGAACGTGCAACCACCAATAACCGTATGGAAATAACTGCTGCCATTAGCGGATTACTCATGCTGGATAAGGGCAGTGCTGTACAAATTTTTACAACGTCGGATTATCTCTATCAAGGCATTACCAAATGGATCCATGGCTGGCGTAAACGCAATTGGAAAAAACGTGACGACAAACCGGTCGCCAATGCGGATTTATGGCAGGCACTTGACCAATTGTTAGATGGTTATGCCGTCCGTTGGGTGAATGCCAAAGGGCAAGCTCACGTAGAGCTTGAAATCGCGGGTAAACTAGCCGTTGAGGCGGCGAAACTCGAAAATTAAACTATGCCATATCGAAGCACAGAAAAAACACGACAAAAAAAAGATACAAAGCGTACTGCCATGATGCAAGCGGCCGTACGCATATTTGCAGAAAAGGGCTATCAGGCAGCTACTGTACGTGATATCGTTGAAGCCGCTGGCGTTGCTATTGGTACATTTTATTTTTATTTCCCCGATAAAGAGACCTTATTTGTACACCTATACGAAGAAACGGCCGACTTCCTACTACAAACCATTGGACAATCACTGAACAGCCGCGCAACAATGCCAAAACAATACCAGACTGCATTGAATGCTTATGTCAATATTGCCGTCTATGAACCAGCGATTATTCAATTGTTATTAATTGGTGGGGTTGGCGCAGTGCCAGCTCTTGAGGAAAAACGAGCTGCTTTTCGCGAACGCCTGACACAAGTGTGGCAACGGCCGTTGTTACAAGCGCTCGATAAAAACCAAATCGCCGCACAAAACGACCGTCGCACCGCCGAAGCACTCACGGGTGCTTTCGATGAAGTCATCCTCAACCTGCTCAAGCAACCTGATCCTGGTGAGGACGCTTCCAATACTGTTCATGACATGACTCAATTCGCCATACGCGCAACTGCTTATCGCGGCGAATAAATCTAAGCTAATGATGTTGCATTTTAAAGCTGGCAAGGAAGTAACGGCCGTTTTCCGTCAACGACCCTTTACAGCGCGGAAAAGAACTGCGCCCCAATACATCAAAAATCAGATCATACGTCTCGCCGTTTTGTGTAAAATCCTCTTGAGTGTAGTCAATCACTCTATCTGCCCCCAGAGATTTCACGTAATCTAATCTTGGTGTGCTACAAACGGCCGTCACCTCTGCCTCATAATGAAACTTAGCCAACTGCACCGCCAACGACCCAATCCCGCCTGAAG
>JAGRDI010000182.1:24673-25735 GCA_020432765.1 Anaerolineales bacterium
TCATTTTCCTTAGTCATTTCTGACTTCCAATTTGGGCCACGTCCACGCATACCAAACAATGATGACCAAAGCGATCAGTTGTATCGTGGCGAAAAACATATCATCCAAATCGGGTGCCGTGTTGTTGATGATCACCAATACGATTGTGATTGTGCCCACGATAATGTTTGCCCAACGGTTATTACGAACTTTCAAAATCCACGAGAGGAGAACCATCAAAATGACAACTTCAATCATGATGCCACCTAGCAATAAAAGTTCATCGGTAATTTGATTGCCATTGACGATGCCAGTCATCAATTCCTCAAGATATCCAGGTTTAACTAACTCATGAATGTCCCGAAAAATCATATTTAACAGGACAAAAATCCATAATGTAGAAAGGGTTGCTTTTCTTTTCATTGTAATCAGCGTTTGTCGTCTATCCATTTTTAACATCCTATTTTGAATGGTTTTCATAGCAGCGCAGTTTATGCGACTGTGATAATGACTTTTCCGCTGCCTTAAATATTTCGTTAACCAGCTATCTTAAATGGATACAGAAGAAGCTCGTCTTGGTTGAGACCGTCGAGTGCGGCGGTTGCGAATAATCCATTCAGCTACAATGATATTGATGATCCAACCAGCACCCATCATGATCGCTCTGGGCATCTCTTGCCCAACCATGTCAGGGAAGATCAGCATTGGTATATGAGTTAAAACCTGTGTGCCTGCACCTAAGCCGATGGCGTAGCCACGGATCATCCATTCGCCGTGCCCCAGATAATCCCGTCGCCGAACGGCCGTAACGCCTAGAATAATGCATAACAACATGACCGATCCAAATAGGAGCCGCAGCGCATAAAGCATCTCGCCGTCACCTTTTGGCCAGGGGTAGAATTGAGTCATCCACAAACCAGAGAGTGCAGCAACAAGACCAGATGGAACTAAGAGCCAGCGTCCCAGTGTCTGATGCCAACCCCGCTTCCAACGGCGCAGACCGGGCGCAAACTGGAAGGCACCGGTGATGCAGTACAAAGTGACACTGATGATATGCAGCACGACGGGCAGCGGTGAAGCAAA
>JAGRDI010000183.1 GCA_020432765.1 Anaerolineales bacterium
CGTAAGAACGGCCGTGATACACGAGGATATCGATTGTCCCATCCGCTGATACCGTAAAAGAGTTATGGCCTGGGCCATAGATGCCATTTGCACTCTTAAAGATGGGTGTAGACGATTTGCTCCATGAGCTTATATCCAGCAGATCGCTGTCTTGCGAGGCGGTCAACAGTCCCATGGCATAGTTGGCATCGGTGGCGCTGGCCGAATAAGAGATGAATATACGGCCGTTGCGTTTGAGTACGGCCGCGCCTTCGTTGACCCAAAAACCAATCTTCTCCCAATCGTATTCTGGACGGGTGATCATCACCTGTTTACTGCTGAGTGTCCACGGATCACTCATGCTGGCAATATACAAGTTTGTATTGCCGCCAAGCTGGGGATCATGCTGTGCCCACACCAGATAACGTGTGCCATCATGCTCAAATGTCGTGGCATCCAAAGAGAAAGATTCCCAATCTGTTTTGAGCTGGCCTCGTTCAACCCACGTGCCTTCTAATGGATTTGCTGATTCATTTTCCAGCACGTATATGCGAATGGCCCAAATATCTTCGGCACTGCCGGCCGCAAAGTAGATGTACCATTTGCCGTCGATTTGATGTAGCTCTGGCGCCCAAATGTGAGCACCCATAATTCCGCTTTTATGTTTTTCCCAGATGACAACTTCAGGTGCTGTAGCCAGGCCCTCTAATGTCTCAGCTCTGCGAAGAATGAGCTTGTCGTATGCAGGTACGGTGGCAGTAAAGTAGTAATAGCCATCTGTATGGCGATAAATCCAGGGATCGGCTCGCTGTTCGATCAACGGGTTGCTTATTTGGATCAGGTTTGCCTTATTATTTTCTGTCATGTTGCTCGCTCCATCTTCTTCGCCAATGTTTGGTTTTAGGCCCGTACCATTACAGCCCAATAAGAAACCGGAAAACAGGCAAAGGAGTAGATATATCCTTATCTGGCGAAATTCCTTTGTATCCAGCATTGCCATCTACGTTGTCATGGTTTAATGACAACCTTTAATCCCTTGCGGGCAGCAGCGACCTGGAATGCTTCTGCGCCTTCGGCAAGGGAATAGCAGTGTGAAACCAACGCATCTAAATCAATTAAACCAGCCGCCGCCAAGGCGATGGCACGGGGATAGGTATGTTTCATGCGGCGCACGATCTTGATGGTTAATCCTTTGCGGCGAGCGGTGGAGGCTTTGAAACTGGTGGTGTCATCTGAAGGAATGCCGCACAAGATAACTCGACCACCCGGCTTACATGTTTCCACGGCCGTATCCACCGCCCCCTGATCACCAGCCACTTCAAAGGCGACATCGACTTCGGGAATCGCTGCTGTATCGTTGGCCGGGAAAACGGCCGTTGCGCCCATTCGCTGCGCTGCTGCCAAACGATGAGGCAGTTTATCCGTGGCAAATATCTCAAGGGCTCCTGATAATTTTGCCAGACGCACTACCATCAAACCAATTGGTCCACAGCCATACACCCCCACACGCATCCCCGTGCGCAGTTTGCCTAAATCAACAGTGTGAATGGCGACGCCCAATGGTTCCAACAAGGCTCCTGCTTCATCTGAAATAGTGTCTGGAATCGGGAACATAAATGCTTCCGGCCAGCACATAAATTGGCGCAGCGCCCCATTTTGCGGTGCTTGCCCGGCAAAATAATGATTGGGGCATAAATTGGGGTTCCCCTGTTCGCACTGCACACAATGCCCACAGGCGACGTGGGGTTCTACCGCCACCCGCGTTCCCGTTAAGGGACCGCTTTCTACTACAGCGGCAAACTCATGACCGAGCACAAACGGTTCGCTAAAGCTCGCCGCGCCGGTGCCGCCATCGGCAAACCAATGGATGTCAGAGCCACAAATGCCAACGGCCGTTACGCGCAATAACGCCTCACCATCAGCCGGGGCCGGTTTTTCTTCCTCATGCAAACGCAGATCGCCAATATCGTGTAAGCGTAAAGATTGCATATTACGCTCCAATTGCCAGCGTCACCACCGATTTAGCTGGCATCTGAATGGTCAATTGATCGCCATCGAGGCTGGCACCATTGAAGTCAACAGGCTGTACCCGGTCTGGTTCGTCAAAGGTGTTGTGCGCGTCCATGGTAACGGCCGTTAAAATACGACCAGCGATAATATTGGCCTTGATACCACGCAGCGAACAGACGACAGTATGGTCTGTATGCGGGTCACTGTTACTTAAAGAGATGTGTACACGACCGGCACTATCGCGGGAAGCGGTGGCGCTGATGGCGGGAATGGCACTGTCGCCATAGGTATATTCGTCGCTAGCTAAAGTCAAGGGCAGCAGCGTCGCATCCTGATGGACTTTGTACATATCAAAAACGTGGTAGGTGGGCGTGAGAATCATGCGGTCACCGCCTTCTTCGGTGAGGATCATCGCTTGCAGCACGTTAACCGTTTGGGCGATATTGGTCATCTGTACGCGGTCGCAGTAGCGGTGGAAAATGTCAAAGTGCAGCGCCGCAACCAACGCATCGCGCATTGTGTTTTGCTGGTAAAGGAACCCGGGATTTGTCCCCGGTTCAACCGTATACCAGGTGCCCCATTCATCCACGATCAGTCCCACTTCCTTTTCCGGATCATACTGATCCATGATCGTACTGTGACGTTGGAGCAGTTCTTCCATGTAACGAGCATCGCTCAAAATATTGAACCATTCCGCTTCGGCAAAGCCGGTGGCTGCCAGACGGGGAGGCCAATTGTCGCCACGGGAGTAGTAGTGTAAAGAAAGACCTTTCATGAGGAATTTCCCGTGTCCGCCACGTGTGCGCGACATGAGCGTTTCCGTCCAGTGATAATCGTCAACATTGGCACCGCCAGCGATTTTGAA
>JAGRDI010000184.1:0-2859 GCA_020432765.1 Anaerolineales bacterium
CTGTGAAGATATCGGCGTAGTACCCCTCGTGTTCGACGACGTTGAACAGACCGGATGTGTGCGTCAGCAGGTGGCGCTGCGTGATTTGGTCGCCATAGTGCAGTTGGTCGGCTACCGCTGGCAGCCACAGCGCCAGCGGATCGTCCAGAGTCAGCACGTCATCCTCCGCCAGTTGGATGATTACCGCTGCGGTGAACATCTTGGTAATACTACCAATTCGGAACGCGCCTTCTGGCGGCATTGGCGTGTCGTCCGTGAGGTTCGCGGAGCCACTGGCCCCCTCGAACCGGTATTCCGGTGCGTCGATCCACACGATCATGCCGGGCGGAAGTGCGCCTGCTGTCAGATCATCCATTTCCGCTTGTATCTCCGCCACGACATCGGGTGGGAACGCCTGCGGATCGTCCTGGGCGATGGCGTCGTCCATTTCTTCTGGTGTCTCCGTAACGACATCGGGCGGGGATGTTTGCGGGTCATCCGGGGCGGTAGTGGTAGTGCAGCCGGTTAACAGCAGAATGATTAAGATCAGGCTCAGAATAAGTTGTTTAATCATGGGATTTTGCTTCATTTTCACTGCAAACCTCGTTTTTTCTTCTGGAGTGCGGGGTAATGTATTAGGCTACTGTAATTACAATGCTTCCTTTTTTGCGTCCTGTGTCTACGTAGCGATGTGCCTCGGCCGTTTGCGCCAATGGATAACTTCTATCAATGAGCGATTTTAGCTGACCAGCCTCCATAAGCTCTATAAGGAAACGCAGGTCTTTGGCCTTTTCACTGGCTGGTCGCAGGCCGGTGAACGCAATTTTTGCCTTTTTGCTGCCCATGAGTGATGTGCGTAGCACATCAAGAACAATCCCCGCAGAAAGCACGGTTGACAAATAGACGCCGTTTTCCTTTAAGGCATGTTTGCTATGGCCATATGAACTTTTACCGGCCGCGTCAAAAATAATGTCATAGGTTTCACCGCTGTCAGTAAAGTCTTCTTTCTTGTAATCAATGACCTTGTCAGCGCCCAAAGATTTTACAAATTCCATTTTCTCTGTGCTGCATACCCCGGTCACTTCGGCGCCCATCTGTTTGGCAAGCTGCACCGCATAACTGCCGACGCTGCCTGACGCCCCGTTGATCAGAATTTTTTGGCCGCTCTGAATTTGTCCAGTGTCTCTGAGGAATGGCAGCGCAGTTAGTATCCCATTGGTGGCGACAGCTTCTTCATAGCTTATGCTGGCCGGTTTCAGCGCCAAAGCCCCGTCTTCGGGCAAACAGATATACTCGGCATGGGCGCCAAAATCTGCGGTCGCCCCAAAAACCTGGTCGCCTTCTTTAAATAAGGTGACATCTTTGCCCACGGCTTCCACTTCTCCGGCCAGGGTAGACCCCAGCACGGGTCGTTTGGGGCGTGCGAGACCGGTGAAAAATCTGCCGCTCAATGATGATCCCTGGCGGAAGATGCTGTCAACGGCCGTTACCGTTGTCGCCTCAATTCGTATCAGCAGTTCATTGTCCTTAGGTGTTGGTTTTGCCACCTCTTTGAGTTGAAGGACATCGGGTGATCCATATTTTGTATAAGTAATTGCTTTCATTAGGTTCTCCTTTTTGTTTAATTCAACAGCTAGATTTCGTTGATTAATTTGATGTTTTAACAATAGCAGTCAGAGGGGATTACTGTCATACATCGAAAGAGGTATTGGAGGATTAGTTCTGTACCTACCACAAACTCGATTACTGGTGGATAATGCGGATAATACGATTATAGTAGTGGCAGCACCGGGTTCAGCAAATCCACCTGACTCTGTTCGGGATCAGCACCATCATGGTTATAGAGCATCACCACAACGGTGTCAAATTCAGGCGCATAATTGAGTACCGAATATTTAGGCAGATTCCAGCGCCGGAGTATGCATTTGCGCGGGTTCGCTCTTCACACCTTTAATCAGCAGCCAGAGGGGGAAGGCAACTTCAGCGATGGCGATAACCATGGCAATTAAACCCGGCGTGGTGGTGTATGATGGCACCAGCAGTAAACCGATTGTGTCAATCAGATAACCCACACCAGCGGCAACAAACAGGATGCCCAACACTTTGGGGAAATAACCTGATTTGTAAATCAAGTAGCCCAAAATCAGGACGTGCGGCACTAAAAAGGCGATGCCAATGGTAAAACCGATGCTGTGGGCATCCAGGAATAACGTCACCAGCGCATTGACTTGTTCTTGCCCAAAGGCAATCAGGTAATCGCCATCCTTCAAAAGCCGCAAAACAAAGTAGTAGTTGAGTAAATTGAGGCCGTGAATGATGGTCATAGCTATGCGGGAAACGGCCGCTAACAACGACAAAGTTTTGCTGACCGGCTTGAATAATATATACAGTACCACAGACAATACAATTTCGCTCAAAAGGATAATAAGTTCCAAGCCAATCGTGCCGATGCGAAACAGGATTTCAGAATTGGCGATATTGGCTGCGGTGACGGCGGCGTCACCCGGTACAATAAACTGATCGGGAATGACAAAATGCGCAAAAATAGCAGCGACGGTAATAACCAGATACAAAATGCCAGCGATACGGGCATAAGCGGACGGGGACAATTCATTTACTTTGGTTTTCATTTGAAATTTCTCCTTTTTGTTAAAAATTTTGGGCATGGTTCATTTCGGAAAGAACCATCTTTACAAATTCGATCAACGTAGCCGCGGTATCCTTACCGCGCTAAATCAGATCAGACCTGTCAGATTTGGCCGGATTCGGTAGCCTTCTCTCGAGTAAACCTGACAGGTCTTTTTACTCAAGGCAGTTGACGGAATGCAGCGGCATCCCTAAATCACGCACTTTTTTGAGCAATCCGTGCAAGGCGGCTTG
>JAGRDI010000184.1:2954-3562 GCA_020432765.1 Anaerolineales bacterium
CCTTCGAGCCTGATTTGGTAAATCCGTGGTGTATCCGGATCGGTTTTGAAAGTGGATTTGTCAAACATCATCTAATACCAGTGGGAGGATTGAGCAAATGGCTAGGATTTTTCTTATTTTGCGCTTTTTGTGATATGGGAAATTCCCCAAAAGAAAATGCTGGCACCAATACCTGAAAAGAAAAAGAATAACGATAGGCCGGCAGGAGAACCCCAAGATAAAACTGTGTATAAAACGTCCATGACTAACTCCTTTTTTTGATTAGTTGTTTGATTTGATTACCTAACAATAACAGCTAGATGGGATTACCGTCATACATCGAAGGAGGTATTAGGGGATTAGTTTTGGTGAATGGGGAGAATTAAAAAGCGGGATAAAGGTCTGACAGGTTTATGAATGATCTGGTCTGTAAAGATAATATGCTATGCAAAGACAACTAATCGTCAAGGTGTCTCGTAAACCTGTCAGGTCTCTCCTGTTTGCTGCGGATCAGGTCGGCACTATGATGCCTAATGCCCTGGCCTTAGCCACCGCCTCGGTGCGGTTCTTGACGCCCAGCTTGCTGTAGATATTGCGGGCGTGAACTTTTACTGTGTGCAGTGAGAGAT
>JAGRDI010000185.1 GCA_020432765.1 Anaerolineales bacterium
ACTAATTGATGGTTGCCAATGCTTGTGCCAGGTCTTCGATCAAATCTTCAGCATGTTCAACGCCTACTGAAAGGCGTACCAATCCAGGATCAATCGCCAGGGGCGAATCGGCTACTGAGGCATGGGTCATGGGGGCGGGTAATTCAATCAGAGATTCGACACCACCCAACGATTCTGCCAAGCTAAACAGGTTCGTGTTCAAGGCGACGAGGCGTGCGGCTGGCTCACCAGCGTGTAAGGTGAAAGAGACCATGCCTCCGGGCGCGGCCATTTGGCGTTTTGCGAGTTCAAATTGGGGATGGTTGTTTAAGCCGGGATAGTAGACTTCTTTAACGGCCGTATGCGTCTGTAGATATTCTGCGATTTGTTGGGCATTTTGGCAATGTGTGCGCATGCGTAAGGCCAATGTTCTAACGCCGCGTAAAGCCAGAAAACAGTCCATCGGTCCTGGAACAGCGCCGATACCGTTTTGAAGATATTTAAGCTGTGCATAGACCTCCTCGTTGTTAAGAATCACGGCACCGCCAACCATGTCTGAGTGACCGCCAATATATTTGGTGCTGCTGTGGATCACAAAATCTGCACCGAGGGTCAACGGCCGTTGCAGAGCAGGGGAAGCAAAGGTATTGTCAACAGCCAACCGTGCACTACCATGATGGGCAATGCGTGCTGTAGAAGCAATGTCGGCCAATTTAAGCTTGGGATTAGTAGGTGTTTCCAGCCAAACAAGTTCTGTATTGGCTCGCATTGCATTTTCGATATCCTGTGGTTTGGATGTATCGACAAAACTGAACGCAAGGCCGGTTTTGGCTAAAATCTGTGTGAATAGGCGATAAGTGCCGCCATAGAGATCATTGCCGGCCACGATGTGATCGCCCGGTTTGAGTAGACGCAGCACAGTGTCAATGGCTGCCATGCCAGAAGCAAACGCAAGACCATATCTGCCTTCTTCCAGCACAGCCAAAGCCGTTTGTAAGGCAGTGCGCGTGGGGTTATCTGTGCGGCTGTATTCATACCCTTTATGTTGAGCCACATCATCTTGTACATAAGTAGAAGTTTGATAAATAGGGGTCATGATCGCGCCGGTGGTCGGATCAGGTTCCATGCCAGCGTGGACGGCCAATGTTTCAAATTTCAAATCTTCTGGTGGAGTTTTTGCTTCAGACATGTTGTATCCTTATTGATTTGATCTTAAATTTCAACGCAGAGGTGCATAACTTTCGAATAAAGACAAAAAATCTTTTCTGTTCTGCGTGTCTTTGTGGTTAGTAGTTATTAGAATTTCAAGCCTGGATTTTAATGGTCTTTACCGGTTTTTGCTAGAAATGTGTTTGTACAGAGGTTAGAAGTAGGCAGCACGGACTGGTTTTTTTGACAGGATGGGTACAATTGGATACGTGATTACTATTCAAGAAAGTTCTGGCCGCTTTGGCGTGTGGATGCAAATAGTTGGGGTTGCGCTATCCTGGCTGGTGGCTGGACTGGCTTTTACACGCTTGTTGTACGAAGGATTATTTCCGCGTGTTTTGTGGTTAGCACGGCCGTTACCTGTCGTCGGCGTTGCCCTTGTCATCGCTTTAATCGGTTTATTTGTCTGGCACGGCATACAGAATCGTCATCCGCAAATTTCTACGAGCATCTTTTTGCCCTTGTTTTTGAATGTTTTCTACTTGTTTGATTCTCAAGTCGATTTAGAACGCAGCCGCATTATTTTTGGATTTTCGGTTTGGTTAACGGCCGTATTTATCACCAATCATCTTATACAATCCCGTTCCTGGCGTTGGGTGGGCATTTTGTTTGCCATCGTGTTGTTATTACCTTTATATCTGCTTAGTATGCCGCACACCGTTGGCCGTGCCGACACGTTTGAATTTCAGGTTGTCGCACCGCAGTTGGGCATCGCGCATCCGACCGGCTATCCGCTTTATCTATTATTGGGCAAGTTGTGGACGCTGCTATTGCCGTTGGGGTCGCTGGCATGGCGTTTGAATATGGGCACGGCCGTATACGCCCTCATTGCCGTCAGTTTGGTCTTTTTAACTGCCTTCCACTGGCTTAAACTTCCCATACCTGCCTTGTTGGGAGCTGTGGCTTTAGGTGCCACGCCGGTTTTTTGGAGCCAGGCAGTTGAAGCCGAAGTTTACAGTTTGCATGCCCTCTTCACCGCATTGGCGCTGTTTCTAATGCTGCGTTTGTTGGTTGATTTTGATCCGCAGATTCGTAGCAGGCAAGGCCAAAGTGTTTCACAGATTAAACCGCAATCAACTTCTTCCCTCTTACACTCTCCGCGAGTAAAATCTTGCACAAGAACAACCCTTGTCTTGGCTTTTATTATAGGCTTAGGACTAACCAATCATTTAACTACTGTCTTCTTGATACCGCCCGCTGCCCTTACGATTTTGTTGGCTTGTTGGCCGCAGTTGAGACAACATGGGGCGCGTGCCAATCTGTTTTTTTTGTTGAAGGTTGCCTTCGCTTTTTTAATACCCCTGGTTTTGTATCTCTATTTACCACTGCGCTGGACGGCCGTTAACCACGAACCGATGGGCTTCGGACGCTTTGTTGAATGGGTGATTGGCGGTCGTTTCCAAAATGCGTTACAGCTCATGGCCTGGCTGCGTGATCCCCTGCGTTACAGTGTGGTCGGGCGTTTGTTCCTGGGAAATTGGGGCTGGCTGAATCTACTTATCATCGCTTTTGGTGCGGTTTTCGCTTTTTGGCGTAACTGGCGTGTGGCAGTCGTGCTGCTGCTAACCTGGCTTGGTTTCACTTTTTATGCGCTCAACTATTATGTGCCTGATTTGGCTGTCTTTCTAACAGCCGCGCATGTAGTGATGGCTATTTGGTGGGCGGCAGGGATCGTGGGTTTGCTGGCCATAAGCGGTGCTTTATGGAATAGCGATTGGCTTATTTGGAGTGAAAACTCGCTGTTTTTATTGGCTGCTTTGCCTGTGCTTTTGATGACTGTTACCAATTGGGTAGCAGTTGATCGTTCCGATACAGATGGTTTGACAACCTGGGGACAAGCAGTATTAGAATTACCACTTGCACAAGACGCTGCAATTCTCGCCGATAGTGAAAAAATCGCCCCATTGTATTATTTGCAGCAAACCGAAGGCATGCGTCCTGACCTTGAAATCATGGTTCTGCCTGATGAAGCTGCTTATCGCGCCGAATTGGACACACGTTTAGCTGCAGGACAGAGCGTTTATCTGGCCCGTTTTTTGCCCGGATTGGAAGGGATTTATCATCTTCGGTCAGTGGGACCACTCCTTGAAGTCAGTAATGAACCATTATTGACGCTGCCGGATACGGCCGTCTCCACCACAATTAAGTTCGATACCATCCAACTGCTTGGTTACGAACTCGAATTAGAAGCCGCTGCTGATCCAAACGCAACGGCCGTTACCTTTTATTGGCAAACCCCACAGCCAGTTGATGAAACTCTGTACGTTTATTTACGTTGGGCTAACCAACCGCCTACCAACCCCGCAGGACAACATCCTGCGGGCAATTATTATCCAACCGTGGCCTGGCATGCTGGTGAAATTGTTGCTGATTATCATTTGTTGCTGCGGCCGGTCCTTACAGAAACACAGGAATTAGATTTACAAGTTGCGCTTGCACTGCCGTTTACTACATCTGATGATTTAGTTTGGCAGACGGTAACGGCCGTTACGCTGCCACCAACCACTGATTATTTAGCCTTGACAACCTTGCGTATACAAAACGGCCGTTGGCTTTTAAGCGGTGCTGATTTTCCGGCACAGGTACGTCCGCAGACTCCTTTGCCGGTCATTTGGTCTGGCTTTGGCGATGCGACGAAGGTTGAGTTGGAGCTTGTGCCGGTTGGTAAGGATTTGGTTGGGGCTGAATTTGATGGTTTTATGGGAGAGAAACGGCCGTTTACGTATCCCGCTGAAGCTGCCACAAATGTCGAAAATGGCAAATATCAACTCATCGCCCGTGATTCCCATTCGGGCACGGTTTGTGGTTGGATGAGGCGTTCCACAGATGGTTGTCGTTTAGGTACGGTTGTTGTGAGCGGCGTGCCGCTGTCAGAAGACGCGATCAATTTCGAAGACAAAATCGCGCTTTTGGATGTTGACTTACCGGAAAAACAATTACAACCAGGTGCTCAATTTCCAGTCAACCTCACCTGGCAAAGTCTTGCACCTATCGCCGAAGATTACACCGTTTTCATCCAGATTCTTGACCCCAACGACCAAATCATCGGCCAAGTGGATGCGTGGCCATTGCAAGGCACCCATCCCACCAGCCAATGGAAACCCGGCGAAACCATCAACGATCCCTACCTGGTGCAAATCAGCGGTGACCTGCCACCCGGCCCCTACCGCCTGCAAATTGGCTGGTATTTGCTCGCCAACCTGCGCCGCTTGCCCGTTTTGGATGCCAAAAGTGTGCCGATAGATGATAAATTTATCATTCCCGATCTAAAATAATCGGCAAATGCCCGCAAAAAAAGCGCACACAAAAAATTCTATGTACGCTTTTTATTTTGGCTTTATCGTTTCTAGATATCAGAGCCAGCCATCAACAAGCCAACGCGTTCACGTGTGGCTTCTTCACTGGTGAGGTTGGCCACAATTTTGCCGTGGAACATAACCACGACACGATCCGCCAAACTCAACACCTCATCCAATTCAGCCGATACAACCAGTACCGCCACGCCATTATCACGCTGCATCACGATTTGGTTATGAATAAACTCAATCGAACCCACGTCGATACCACGTGTCGGTTGGGCGGCAATTAATAATTTAGTTGGCCGCGAAAATTCACGAGCCACAATCACTTTTTGTTTGTTACCCCCTGACAACGCACCTGCATGGGTTTGTACACTGGGCGTACGTACGTCGTATTTTTCTATCATCGCTTCGCCGTGCTCAACAATAGCGGCTTCATTCATAATCACACCCTTTGCATACGGTGGCTGATAATAATTGTTTAGCACCATATTGTCAGCGAGTGAATAGGGCATGACCAGGCCATGTTTCTCGCGGTCTTCAGGGATATGTGCCACACCCAGTTCGGTGATTTGGCGTGGACTCATGCCGGTACATTCTAGATCTTCTAACCAGTAACGGCCGTCTGCGGCAGGACGTAAACCAGTTATAACCTCAACCAATTCACGCTGTCCGTTGCCCTGCACACCCGCAACCCCCACAATTTCGCCTGCACGCACTTCCAGATCAACGCCACGCAAAATTAATTGGTCACGATCATCTTTTGCCTGCAAGTTTTCCACGCGCAGAACCACATCTGTGGGATGCGAATCTTCTTTCTCGACTTTCAAGATCACATTTCGGCCGACCATCATTTCCGCCATGCTGGTTTCGGTGGATTCAGATGGCAAAGCGGTACCCACGAGTTTGCCACGCCGCAGCACGCCGATGAAGTCAGCAACAGCCAGGACTTCTTTCAATTTATGCGTGATGAAAATGATCGAGACGCCTTGTTCGGTCAGGTCACGCATGATGCGGAACAGCTCGTTGGCTTCTTGGGGGGTGAGAACGGCCGTTGGTTCATCCAAGATCAAAATATCAGCATTACGATACAACGCCTTAATAATTTCGACGCGCTGCTGCGTACCCACGGGTAAATCTTCGACAACTGCTGCCGGGTCTACTTCCAACCCGTATTGTTCTGAAAGCTCTGTTACACGCTGTTCTGCTTCACGCCGTGCAAGGACGCCTGCACCTCGGGTGATTTCTGAACCCAGCATAACATTCTCAGCCACGGTCATCACTGGCACGAGTTGAAAATGCTGATGTACCATGCCGACGCCGCGATCAATCGCGTCACGCGGATTCTTGAGTTCTACCTTTTCACCCTTGAGCCAAATCTCACCTTCGTCAGGATGGTAAAGCCCATAGAGCATATTCATTAAGGTGGACTTGCCAGCCCCATTTTCGCCTAACAAAGCTAGAATCTCGCCCTTATAGAGGTCGAGGTCTACTTTATCATTTGCGATTACACCCGGGAACCGCTTGGTAATTCCTTTAGCTTGGAGTACCAATGTTGATTTATCTACACGACTCATTTTTTGCCTCCTCGCTAATTATTCTGTCTCGTATGGTTTGCCGACGGCTGCTGGGACACGTGTACGGCCCATAAAGCCGGCCAAGACAACGATGGTCACCACATAGGGCAACATGCCGATGAATTGATGCGGAATGAAATCCAAGCCCATGAATTGGAATTGGGTCTGAACCGCTGACGCAAAGCCAAACAACAAGGCTGCACCCCATGATCCAAACGGCGTATACTTGCCGAAAAGCATAACTGCTAAGGCAACAAAGCCACGGCCGTTAGTCATGCCACGTTCAAATGATCCTACCGCCTCAAGTGTCAGATAAGCACCAGCCAAACCAGCTAAACCACCGGCTAAGGTTACATTGAGATAGCGTAACTTCGGCACGCTGATACCAACTGTGTCTGCTGCGCTCGGATGTTCACCCACTGCACGGGTACGTAAACCCCAAACCGTGCGAAATAGGGCAAATTGCAGAAAAAACACCAAAATAATTGTGAGATAGGTAAGCGGTGCGTTGTTAAATAATACAGGACCAATCAGTGGAATATTGGCTAAGAATCCCAGTGGAACTAGCTGTAACTTCCCTTTGGTGGTTAAGCCAGCGATATAAAAGAAGCTTGTCAACCCTAGAGCCAATACGTTGATTACAGTACCGCCAATAATCTGGTCGATTTTCAGGGTAACCGACATCCAGGACAAAAATAGACCTAATATCATGCCTGACGCAACCCCAACCAAAACGGCGATGACAAGATTACCAATAAAGACATTGGCCAGGAAAGCCAGAAATGCACTCATAAGCATTTGGCCTTCGATGCCGATGTTGATAATGCCGGAGCGCTCGCCGACCAGCCCGCATAAAGCACCTAAGACGAGTGGTGTGGATTGGCGTAAGGTTTGCGCATAAACGGCCGTTGCTTGCTGCGGGTTCCTTATATAATACGCAATTGCGACTATAAAAAGAATTACGGCTACAAGGCTCCAAATCACCTTTGAGGTAAGTTGGAAGCCTGATTTATCATTTGTTGAAGCATTTGCTGCTGCCATTTCAGATCCTCCTCAACTTCCCCAGCCTGTGCTGAGTGTTACTTTGTCATCATCCACAGCGCGTGCGCCGAGAATTTTACGCACAATCACATCAGCAGAGACAAAGAAGAGCATTAAGCCCAGAATAACATCAATGATCTGGAAGCGTACGCCAGCATCAAATTGCATCTGACTGCCGCCCGCCTGCATCGCCCCAATTAAGATAGCGGCCGGAATCACACCCAATGGATTCGTTTTTGCCAGCAAAGCCACCGTGATACCCTCAAATCCAAGACCCGCATTAAATCCTGGCTGGAAACGGCCGACAACACCTAATGTTTCGACAGCACCGCCCATACCAGCCAGAAAACCGCTGATAACCATTGTCAAGACAATGACGCGGCTGACCTTGATGCCGGCATAGAGCGCCGCATTTGCATTCATACCGGTCGTGCGAATTGCAAAGCCCCACGTTGTTCGATAGAGCAAGTAATAAACCAGCCAGGCCATTAAGCAGGCGAGCAGAAAGCCCGCCGGAACAAATCCCCATGTAGGAATAGCTGCTGATTCCAAAACCTTGGGTGTGCGGGTGATGATACCTTCATCCTTCCACGGACCATTAGCCAGATAATCGGTCAAATTGCCAGCAATGTAATTGAGCATGATTGTCGTGATGACTTCATGTGCTCCTGTGTATGCTTTCAAGACACCAGCGATACCTGCCCATGCTGCACCAGCCAAACTGCCGCCAATTAAAGCGATGGGCATATGAATGAACCAGGGTAATCCTTGCAGAGCAAACCCTAGATAAGCGGCAAAAATTGCACCCATCAACAACTGCCCTTGCCCACCGATGTTAAAAAGGCCCGCTTTAAATGCAAAAGCAACCGCCAAACCGCTAAAAATGAGAGGGGTTGCTTTTTCGAGTGTGCGTTGAAATGCTTCGGGGCTGCCAAATGCGCCTTTGAACAAGGCCGCATACCCACCAAGTGGATTAAAACCAGCGGCCCACAAGATAATCCCGCCGATGAGAAGCGCCAACACAATTGACAAGAGTGGCACACTTACCGCTCTCCAGGCATTTTGCAATCTTTGCCCGATTGAGTTTGTTTCTACAGACTGTTCTTCTGTCGCCATAATACCTGTCCTTAATAAGTGTTAGGCACAAGGGTCAAACTATTTTCTGCAGTGGTTTTTACTGTGCCTGACACTTCTAGCCGCCATATAAAAAATGCGACGTACCAGAAGGCACGTCGCATTTTAATTATTTAATCAGGTCAGCCAATTAGCCTCCCGGATTGTAACCGGTTTCAATAGAGCCATCTTGCAAGCCGGCATCTATTTCGGCCAATTTGTCTTTAATTTCTTGTGAAATTTGATCCTCAAAGTCATGGAAGGGTGCCAGACCGGCAGCTCCAAAGAAGTTGCCTGCCGGGAAATCACCAGCTTGGACTGCAGCAACCAGGTCTTCAACACCAGGGGTGATCAACTTCATTGCACTGGAAACCAGGCAAGGATGCGCTTCTGGTACAGTTTCCCACTGATCGGTATCAACACCAATGCAGAATACACCGTCGTTACCGGCTGCCTCAATCAAAGCACCATTGCCGGTTTTGCCACCCGCACCAAAAACAACATCAGCTCCTTGGTCGACAGCTTGTTTCGTCGTGCTGGCACCCCATTCAGGATCAGTGAAGGCAACATCCATGCCGCCTGGATGGTAGGTGGAGATGTATTCGATGTCCGGGTTGATGAACCTTGCGCCTCCCTCATAACCTTCTTTGAAGGCGACAACTGGCGGAACAAGGTCTGTACCCAATACAGCGGCAATTTTGCCCGATTCAGTCAACATCGCTGCCAAGGCGCCAGCTAAGAAACCAGATTTGTCTTCATTAAAGACCAAGCCGGCCAGATTATCAATCGGTTCACCTTGGAATTGATCAACACCAATGAATTTGATGTCAGGATATTGCGCGGCAGCTTCGGCCGTTGCTTCGCCCATGGCAAAACCGACAGTGACAATCACATCGTAGCCATTGTTAGCAAAGAGGCCAATATTCGCGCCATAATCTTTGGCGTCTTGAGTTTCAATAAAATCAGCTTTACCACCAGCGGCTGCCGCAGCAGATTGAGCGCCTTCCCAGGCAGATTGGTTAAACGATTTGTCATCAATTTCACCAACATCGGTGACTAAACCGACACAGAAAACCTCATCGCTGCTGCAATCGGCATCTTCATTACTTGTCTCTTCGGCAGGGGCTGCTTCCTCAGCTGGAGCGCTTTCTTCAGCGGCCGGCTCTGCTTCTTGTCCACCACAAGCGGCCAAAAGCAGCAGCAAAACTGCAAAAATGGACAAAAGTAAACCTAGGCGATTCTTAATCATTGTTTCTTCTCCTTAAATTATAAAATTGGAAAACACTGTTTTGAGCCTTAACCCACAGGTAAATTTCCTGATAAGAAGGCTCTTACTGTCCAGATTATACTGCGTTTCAGTAACAGTTCAACATTCAACCAATAACAAGGTTTAT
>JAGRDI010000186.1:0-2048 GCA_020432765.1 Anaerolineales bacterium
GTGTCCTTTGCGTCTTTGCGGTTATTCTTGCTCTTTGGTTTTATTTTTGACGGTTTGCATAAAGGTTTCAAAATCAACTGCGGTTAACTCCACACCTCTTTGCCAACGGCGACGTTCGGCCAGCCAGAAACGGCCGTCTTTGCCTGTCAATATCTCGTTTGGAATTTCGGGGCGAGTTGGCGGACCAAAACGAAAGCGGCTTTTATCTGCATAGAGCGTCTTTTGATTGATTTTATGAAACGGTTCCATCAAACTATCATCTGCAGTCCATATATTCGCTTGCGCGGGTGACAGATAGGCAAAAACATTGATGCGATTGTCATCTTGATGCAGTTCACAAACAAAACAAAACCATTTATCAGATAAACGTTTTTCACGCCCGGAACGTGAATAGTCATTCAGCGGAAAATAGTAACAAGTCTGGTTGATGCGGTTGGCCCAAATGACCGCCTGGTTGTTTGGTTGTGGCTGAGAAGACGGCCGTTTCTCAAAAGTCAACTCGACCTGATCCGCATCAATAACCACATCGATGCCACTATGCCAACGCCGCTTTAATAACGCCTCAAACCCAAACGTCAAGCCCAAAGCCAGCAAAATTGAACCCATACAGGACAGGAAAAATGCGAACTCGCTGATCAGACTGCCGGCCCCCAACCACAAAATCAAAGCGCGGATAACAAAAAAACCAATTATCACGCCAAAGATCAAAATCACGATGATACTGTTACGCAAACCCTGATGTTCGGGATCTGCATGTAAAATAGTTTGTGAGGGGTTGGTTGCATCCATGGCTAAATTGTAACAATTCAGCGCCGCTTTGCCCATGCTTTGCTATTTCGCCCGTGTTACAATGTGCACATGAATGTTGACAAGTATGCTGAGTTAGTTATCAATATCGAAGCCGCTTTGACAGGTACCTTTCATTATCATGTGCCGCGTGATTTACAAGACTCCTTACGCATCGGCCATCTGGTCGAAGTTGAGTTCGGGCGACGCTTGGCACAAGCAATTGTGATCAGCTTTGATCAACAAGCCCCAGTCGAGGAGACCAAACCAGTTATCAGTCTAATAGAGAATGAGCCAGTTGTGTTTCCGTGGCAAATCAAGCTGGCACAATGGTTGAGCAGCACTTATCTTGCACCGTTAAACAGTTGTCTGCGGCAAATGCTGCCACCCGGTTTAACGCGTTGGTCTGATACGACCTTCGATATCAATCCATATTGGGATGGCAACGGCCGTCTCACGGAACGCCAACAAAATTTACTCGCTTTATTGCGCACCAAAGGTGATTTGCGCGGCCGCCAAATCACACGGGCTTTAGGTAAAAAATCAGAATGGCAGCCTGCCGCCAATCAATTAGTCAAACGGGATATTTTGCGCAGGGCGACCATCCTTGACCTGCCGCGGATACGCCCCAAACAAATTCGCACCGCTGAACTGGCCACCACCTGGCAGCGCGCCGTCACGGCCGTTACCCAACTTGGCCGCAAAAACAAACAAGCCGACATCCTCATCTATCTGTTACAGTCTGATGATCCCTTACCCACAGAAACGGCCGTCCTGACTGCTACCCTAGCACAAGAAAAACATTTGCAACTCCTGGCCAACGCCGAGCTTATCACTCGCGCTCCCGCTGAGAATTGGCAATTGATCATTGACAATGATCAATTGCCAATTGATCTGCCCGCCACTATCAGCCTGGCCGTCTCTACAAAAGTCGCCCTGGCTCACATCCTGAAACTACGGGGAGCTAAAAAATATTACCATGTATTAGAACTGTTAGCTCAAGCAGCACGGCCGTTACCCGTCAGCGATATTTATGCAGCCACCAACACAAACCTGAACCATTTGCGCAAGTTGGCAAACTTAGATTTGATTCGCTTGGGCGAAACAGCCGTATGGCGTGATTCATTAGCCGATCGTGATTTTGTGCCCGCTGAGGCACCGCTGCTCACAGCCGACCAGGCACGTGTATGGGGTCGCATCAAAATGAGCATGTTGCTGGCTGCAGATGACGACCAAGCACCCAAGCCAATTTTATTACACGG
>JAGRDI010000186.1:2180-5201 GCA_020432765.1 Anaerolineales bacterium
CGCGTTTTCCAGGTAGAGTCGCCTTGTTACACAGTCGTTTGAGCGATGGTGAACGGTATGATACCTGGCGGCGTGCACGCCAAGGCTTGTTTGACATCGTTGTTGGCCCACGCAGCGCTTTATTTACACCGTTACCCAATTTAGGTGTGATCATTGTGGATGAGGAACATGATGCCAGCTACAAACAAACCGCACCCGTTCCACCGCCTTATTACCATGCCCGCGAAACGGCCGTTGCCGCTGCACACATCACCCAAGCCACCATTATCATGGGCAGCGCCACTCCTGATGTCGTTTCTTATCATCGGGCACAAGGTGGAGAATATCAACTTCTTGAACTGCCACGCCGCGTCATGGGCCACCGCCAGCGCATCGACAGCCAGGCGCAACGTCTGCAAATCAACAGCCATTACCAACAACAAACCAGCGATCCCGACGACGCACTCACGATCCCTTTGCCACCTATCCAAGTAGTTGATTTACGTCAGGAACTGCGTGCGGGCAATCGTTCGATCTTCAGCCGTGCATTGGAAACTGCAATCACAGAAACTCTGGAACGTGGCGAACAGATAATCCTCTTTTTGAACCGGCGTGGCACAGCCTCCTTTGTGATGTGTCGTGATTGTGGGCATGTGGTCAAATGTCCACGCTGTAATATGCCCCTCACCTATCATCGACCACGCATGATGTTGGTTTGCCATCATTGTGGTCGTCAGGAGCCTTCGCCACAAAATTGTCCGCAATGCGGATCAAAGCGGATCAAGTTTTTTGGGCTGGGTACAGAACAAGTAGAAACGCTTGTGCAGCAGCGTTGGCCGCAGGTACGTATCACTCGTTGGGATCGTGACACCACCGCCGGCAAAAATTCACACGACACCTTATTGGCTGGTTTCATTAACCAGGAAGCTGATATTTTGGTAGGCACACAGATGATAGCTAAAGGGTTGGATTTACCCTTAGTAACGTTGGTGGGCGTAATTTCGGCGGATGTATCGTTGGGTTTACCTGATTATTATACGGGCGAGCGTGCCTTCCAGGTTTTAGCACAGGTGGCAGGACGTGCTGGACGGGGTTTGTTGGGTGGGCGCGTGATTATCCAAACCTATCAACCTGAACATTATGCGATTCAGGCGGCGGCTGAGCATGATTTTGTCACTTTTTATTTAGAAGAGATCCGTTTTCGCACACAATATATGCTGCCGCCATTCCGACGCATGGCTAAACTGGTCCTGATAGATCCGATTAATGATCGCGGTGAAAGGGAGGCACAAAAATTGAAACGCGGGTTAATGTTACATATTCGCGAAAAGGCATTGGCAGCGACCGAGATCATTGGGCCGGTTCCGCCGTTTTTCAATCGCATCGACGGCCGTTACCGTTGGCAAATTATCATTCGCGCCCCCGATCCAACAAACCTACTGGCCGATTTTCCCATTCCACAGGCCTGGATTGTGGACATCGATCCAGTAAGTACCCTTTAAATTGTTAATCCAATACCCCCGGACGGACTCGAACCATCATCGATCGCTTAGGAGGCGATTGCTCTATCCTTTGAGCTACGAGGGCATAATATGTATGAACGGTTAACTAGCCTTCGCCATGAATTACACAGAAACAGCGTCAATTTCGTAAATTTAGTGCAATTTGCGGCGAATTTTGAACTGAAATTATAACAAATTAAACTCATGGAACAATTACCTATATTTGTGTATGGAACCCTGCTGCCAGGACAACCGAATGCCTACATGTGGGCTGACAGTGTAAAAAAAGTGGAAACGGCCGTATTCCCGCAAGGTCTTCTGTATGATATGGGCCATTACCCAATGCTGGTTGAAGAACCTGGCGGCTCCATTATAGGCGCCATATTCACACTGCATAACGCACATTTTCAGCAGGTAGTACAGCGCCTGGACGAGTTAGAAGACTACAACCCACAAGCCCACGCACAATCACCTTATCGGCGTGAAAAACGAATAGTGGGATTAAGAAACGGCCGCAGCATACAGGCATGGACCTATTTAGGCAACCCCAGCTACGTCAAAGGGATGCCGCCCATAACAAGTGGGGATTGGGTAAGCCATGCATCCAAAAAAGGTACACCTTTTTTGGATTGGTGGGCCAATGTTACAACCGTGAAGGGGCTGCTCACAGATAACAATGATGCTACGAAATAAAACAAAAAACACAGTATCGAATCATCACAACAGCAAAACAGACCGCATTGAGCTTGTCGAAGTGTGCAAATTTGTCTGTCATGAAAACAGGAGCAAATAGTTGCCTAATCATCTGAACAGAGTACCATATGGGAGTGTTAACCACTGAATATTATCAAAGCCACATCCACATTTCTCACGCTTAAAAACAGATGCTTTAGTACCTACATACGCTAATGTGTTATTATTCACCATAGAACAAAACGATGGTACTTGTATGCAGAATATCAAAAATAAGTACACAAATTTGCTAGAGAAAGATAATGAAAAAAATAGGCGTTTTAACAAGTGGCGGTGACGCACAGGGCATGAATGCGGCTGTGCGTGCCGTCGTGCGTGCCGCCTTAGACAAAGGCGCACAAGTCTTCGCAATATTTGAAGGCTATCGTGGTATGGTAGAAGGGGGTGATCTTATTCGCCCTATCAGTTGGAATGATGTCGGCAATATCCTGCAAAAAGGTGGCACCATTATCGGGTCAGCTCGCTGCCAGGAATTTCGTGAACGTGACGGCCGTCGCCAAGCAGCCTTTAACCTCATCCAAAAAGGCATCACAAGACTCGTGGTCATTGGTGGGGATGGCAGCTTAACTGGTGCTCACATCTTACAAAAAGAGTGGAGTGGTCTTTTAGCTGAGTTGGTCGAAAGCGGCGCGATCACACAAGAAACGGCCGATACCCATCTTTCACTTAAAATAGTCGGCATGGTTGGTTCCATCGACAACGACCTACACGGCACCGACATGACCATCGGTGCAGACACAGCCTTACACCGCATCGTCTCCGCTATTGACGACATCAGCTCCACCGC
>JAGRDI010000186.1:5316-9327 GCA_020432765.1 Anaerolineales bacterium
ATGTTGATGATTGGGAAAGCACCATGTGTGAAGTGCTGCAACGAGGACGTGAGACTGGCCGTCGTGACAGTATTGTCGTCGTCGCCGAAGGTGCCCAAGATCGCAACGGCAAACCCATAACCAGCAATTACGTCAAAGAAGTTTTAGAACATCGTCTGGGCGAAGATACACGGGTAACTGTACTTGGTCATGTGCAGCGGGGTGGCTCTCCGAGCGCCTTCGACCGCAATCTCAGCACCTTGTTGGGTGAAGATGGCGTCGAGGCAATTCTCTCTAACGAAAGACAAGAAGAACCCATCGTCATCGGTATTCAAGGCAATAAAATCACACGCACACCACTCAGCCAATGCCTTGAACAAACCTGGGCAGTCGCTGATGCCATCAAAGCCCACGATTATGACCAGGCATTAACCCTACGTGGCGGCAGCTTCAAAGTAACGTTCAATATCCTGCGAACGTTGGTGCGCACTTTCCCGCATGCGCCTCAACCAGGCCAACGGCGTCTACGTATGGCAATTATGAATGCGGGCGGTCCGGCACCAGGAATGAATACGGCCGTTCGGGCGGCTGTGCGTTTGGGTGCGGATCGCGGTCATATCATGCTCGGTGTTAACAATGGCTTCCGCGGCCTTGCCGCAGGTGAAGTGCGCGAACTTGATTGGATGAGTGTAGCCGGTTTTGCTAGTCGCGGTGGTGCCGAGCTCGGCACCAATCGGCATGTGCCCACAGGACGTGATTTTTATGACATTGCGCGTACCTTAGAAAAACATCAGATCGAAGGCATCATGATTATTGGCGGCTGGACAGGCTATCAATCTGCTCTTGCACTCTACAATCAGCGCACTAATTATCCCGCTTTCGATATTCCCATCGTCCTACTGCCAGCAACCATCAACAACAATCTCCCTGGTACTGAACTTAGTGTAGGTGCTGACACTGCCCTCAATTCAATCATCTGGGCAGTTGATAAAATCAAACAATCAGCAGTGGCCTCGCGACGTGTTTTCATAGTGCAGGTTATGGGTCATTATTGCGGCTATTTATCGCTCATGGGCGGTATGGCAACCGGCGCAGAACGTGTTTATCTGCACGAAGAAGGCGTCACCCTCAATGACATGGTTATCGATGTCCAAAAACTAACTTCTGGCTTCAAACATGGTAAACGTTTGGGTTTAATGATTCGCAACGAAAATGCGAATGAAATTTATTCGACCAATTTCATGGCAGCGCTATTTGAGGAGGAAGGCGGTAAATTATTTGATGTACGCACGGCAATTCTGGGACATATGCAGCAAGGAGGCAATCCAACTCCTTTTGATCGCATCTTTGCCATCCGTTTAGCCTCCAAATGTATTCAATATCTTGAAGATCAAATTACTAATCCCGATTATATTAGCGCCTGTATTGGACAAATCGGCGGTAAAATCGAATTTCAGGATATACGTGACATTCCACGCATGATGGATATGGAACACACCCGCCCTAAGAACCAGTGGTGGATGCGGCTGCGGCCGATTGAGCGAATGTTGTCACAGCCTGGCCCCAGAAAAAAACCGGGTTAGACGTGTAGGACAATTTGGTAAATCATCTGGGAGATTCACCAAGTTGTCCTCTATAGTAATAAGGAGCGATCATGGCGAATGTAAACAAACTGAAAGGCACCATCGCGATTTTGACTGGCGGTGGCGATGTGCCCGGCTTAAATCCCGCCATTCGTGCCGTGACAATTCGTGCCATTCGTGAGGGCTATCAGGTTATTGGTTTGCGTCGCGGCTGGGCCGGCAGCATTGAAATCATCCGTGATAAAAATGTCAACAATAGTGACAACTTTCAGGTGCTCACGGAAGAAATCGTCAATAAAGCGGGGCGCACGGGCGGCACGTTTTTACACAGCTCGCGCACACGTCCCAGTCATGTCCCAAAACTAGATGTTCCGCTGCATTTACAAGATAATTACAATGACGAAATAAATGATTTAACGCCTGAGGTAATCAAGAATTTAGATTGGCTGGGTGTCGATTATTTAATTCCAATTGGCGGTGATGACACGCTCAGTTATGGGGTACGGCTTTTCCAGGAGAATGTGAAGGTTGTAGGCATTCCGAAAACGATGGACAACGATGTGCCGGGCACCGATTATTGCATTGGGTTTAGCACTTGTGTCACGCGCACGATTCATATGACCAACAACTTGCGCACATCGGCAGGTTCACATGAACGATTTTTGGTTTTGGAGGTATTCGGCCGTTACGCGGGCTTTACTGCAATGCTGCCAACGATGGCTGGTGCTGCCAACCGCTGCGTCATTCCTGAATACAAATTCAATATGGAACAGTTGACCGAACTGCTCGCCCAGGATCGTTTTAAGAACCCCAGCCGTTATTCGGTCCTATTGGTCTCAGAAGGGGCTATGTTTGAAGGCGGCGAGATGGTTTTCAAAGATGCTGAAAAAGATGCTTATGGCCATGCGAAACTGGGCGGCATTGGAGAGATGGTAGGCGCACAATTAAAATCACTTTCACCCAAGTTCAATAATGGACGGCCGATTAATATCATCAATCAAAAGCTGGGTTACTTAGTGCGCGGCGGCGATCCGGATGCAATCGATTCGATTGTACCAATGGCATATGGCAATCTTGCGTTGGACTTGATTTTGAAGGGTGTGCACGGGCGGCTGGTGGTTTTGAAAAACGGCCGTTACGATAATATGCCTATTGATGTTGTCACAAGCAGTAATAAAATCGTCAATGTCAAAAAACATTACAATACAGAACGTTTACGTCCGCATTACAAGAGCTTCGAAATGAAACCCTTGTTCATTATGACAAGCGAGTTAGAGTAAAAGCGTTACACCGAAAACCACAGAGGAAACTTGGAGAATCACAGAGAGATGCGGGAGATTGCCACTTATAGTCAATGTAATTTGCCAATTGACAGTTGTTTTGAAAAATAAAACCTCCCTTTTCTCCATGTAACTCCATTTTATCTCCGTGCAACTTCGTGTTACTATCGTAAATCGAACATATACTAAATAAGGAAGAAATGAGTTATGAGAATTGGTATTTTAACAGGTGGTGGTGATGTTCCCGGACTGAACCCCTGCATTAAAGCAGTCGTAAATCGAGCCATTGATGAAGGTCACGAAATCGTTGGCGTTCGCCGTGGGTGGGGCGGATTGTTGTGGTTTAACCCGGATGATCCCAGTACACGCGAAGAATTTATCATGCCCCTCGACAAACAAATTGTACGCAAAGTCGATCGTACTGGCGGCACATTCTTACATACCAGCCGTACAAAACCGAGCAAAGTGCGTCCATCAGAAGTCCCTGACTTCTTACGTGATCCAGAACATCCAGATGCAGAAGAAGATGATGATCGCATCCGCGATTTCACGCCGCACGTCTTGCGTAATCTCGAAATCCTGGGCATTGATCGCTTGATTCCGATTGGTGGGGATGACACATTGAGTTATGGCGAACGCTTACACAGCGAAGGCTTCCCAGTTATTGCCATCCCCAAGACGATGGATAATGATGTGTATGGCACCGATTATTGCATTGGTTTTAGTACGGCCGTTACACGTAGCGTACAGTTCATCAACCAATTGCGCACCTCAACAGGCTCACATGAACGCATTGCCGTCATCGAACTATTCGGCCGTAACTCTGGCGAAACCAGCCTGATCAGCTCTTATTTGGCTGGAGTAGATCGTGCACTGATTTCTGAAGTACCCTTCGACCCTGAAAGATTAGCTGCACTGATTGTTGAAGACAAAAAACGCAATCCCAGTAATTATGCCATGGTCACCATCAGTGAAGGCGCCCATATGGTTGGCGGCAAAGTCGTTGAATATGGCGAAGCCGATGCCTACGGGCACCGTAAATTGGGCGGCATTGGTGAAATCACCGGTGAAGCACTCAAAAAGATCACCGGTCAGCACATCATTAACCAGCGCGTTGGCTACTTGATGCGTTCTGGCGCGCCGGATGCATTGGATTTGATGGTCGGTTA
>JAGRDI010000187.1 GCA_020432765.1 Anaerolineales bacterium
CTGGGTGAGATGATGAATTTCCCCGGCGTGTTCATGAGCGATGACAAAATGCATGCCGAAATGGCAGAAACAATGAAGGCCAATAAGGTGATTGGCGGTCATTATGCGGCGTTGGATTTAGGACGGCCGTTTCACGGTTATGTTGCGGGGGGTCCGGCGGATGATCACGAAGGCACACGCCCGGAAGATGCCGTCGCCCGTGTGCGCCAGGGCATGAAAGCGATGCTGCGCCTCGGTTCGGCCTGGTATGACGTTGCCACACAGATCAAAGCGATCACGGAACTAGGACTCGACAGCCGCAACTTCATTCTCTGCACCGACGACAGTCATTCCGGCACACTCGTCAACGCTGGCCACATGAACCGCGTCGTGCGCCATGCCATTGCACAAGGTCTCAAACCAATCACCGCCATCCAAATGGCCACGTTGAACACGGCCGAACATTTTGGCGTCGAAAAGGATATTGGTTCGATTACGCCTGGGCGTTATGCTGACATTATCATCAGTTCTAACCTGGTGGAACTGCCCATTGAGGTGGTGATTTCTGCGGGGGAAGTGGTGGCCGAGAACGGCCGTATCGCCATCGACCTGCCCACCTACAACTACCCCGCTTTTGCCAAAAACACGATCAAACTTGGCAAACAACTATCTGCCAATGATTTCGACATCCCTGCTCCTTCAATTAATTCGACAATCGAAGTTCGCACCATCGGTGTCATCGAAAATCAAGCCCCTACCCATGCCCTCACCCATACATTGCCGGCCAAGCAAGGCGTTTTACAAATGGACATGCGTCAAGATGTCTGCCAAATTGCGCTTGTGGAACGCCACCGGGCCACCGGTAAGGTGATCAATGGATTCGTCAATGGCTTTGGTTTTGATGTGGATTGTGCCATCGGCAGTACCGTCGCCCACGACAGCCATCATATGATCGTCGTTGGCACGAATAAACCAGACATGGCCCTGGCAGCGAATCGTTTAGGAGAAGTTGGCGGTGGTGTGGTGGTATTTAAAGATGGGATAGAAATCGCTTTGGTTGAACTGCCCATCGCCGGCCTCATGTCAAACGAACGTGCTGAAATCGTCGCACAAAAAGCCGCACGTATGGTGGCTGCGTTCAATGAATGCGGCTGTACCCTCAACAACGCCTTTATGCAGCTCAGCCTGCTGGCACTTGTTGTTATTCCCGAACTGCGTATTTCTGATCTGGGTCTCGTTGATGTTACGCAGTTCAAAGTTGTTCCCCTGTTTACTGATTAGGGAGGGAATTTCTAGTTGCAGCAGCGTGGCGTCTCCTCTGCTTTCCTTACCTGTTCGATTTATTAAATACAGTTTACGAATTAGCCGCCAGCAGATTGTTAACAAGAAAATTCCTCTTGACAGGCACAAAGCAAGGTGCTACTATGCGGACAATTATGAGACCTTACGGCATGTTTTTTAGCTTTAGCTTTACAATCACAACCAACGCCGCACAGACGGAGGAGATTGGTTCTGCCTGATTAAAGCCAAAGCAGAAACAATGAATTCACCAGGACGCGGCTAATCACCGCGTCCTTTTTATATGGATGGTTTTATGCTAAAACAACTCGACACAATTTATGCGGATGCCTTAGAAAGTTTACAGGCTGTGGAAGAAACGACCGTTCTCGACACCTGGTACCGGGATAATCTGGGCAAAAAAGGACAAGTCTACCTGCTCACACGCCAGATCGGATCACTCTCTAAGGAAGAACGGCCGTTATTCGGCCAGCAGCTCAATCAGGTCAAACAACAACTGCAAACCGCCTACGAAACAAAGCTGGCCGCCTTAAAAGCAGCTGAACTTGAAGCCAAAATGGCAGCTGATGGATTGGATGTGACTTTGCCAGGACGGCCGCTGCCACAAGGTGGCCTGCACATCATCACCCAAACCCTGCGCGACATCTACCGCATCTTCGGCGATATGGGCTTCCAAATCTACCGCAGCCCCGATGTTGAAACTGACGCCTATAACTTCGAAATGCTCAACTTTCCACCACACCATCCGGCACGCGACATGCAAGACACCTTCTATACCAGCCAAAAAGATGTCATCTTGCGTACCCACACCAGCGCCGGTCAAATCCGTGCTATGCAAGAATATCATCCCGACCCCGTCCGTGTGATCTTGCCTGGCATGTGTTACCGCAACGAACAAATCACTACACGTAGTGAAATTCAATTCACACAAGTTGAAGGGCTTGCTGTGGGGCATAATATCACCTTTACCGATCTAAAAGGCACCCTAACCGAGTTTGCCCGCCGTCTATTTGGCGCTGACCGCAACACACGTTTCCGCGCCAGCTATTTCCCCTTCACCGAACCCAGTGCCGAAATGGATGTAAGCTGTTTCCTATGTGACGGCAAAGGGTGCCAGGTTTGTAAACAGACCGGTTGGTTAGAAATTCTGGGCTGTGGCATGGTGCATCCCACCGTCCTACGCAACGGCGGCTATGACCCCCAAAAATATTACGGTTTCGCCTTTGGCACGGGGCCTGAACGCATTGCCATGCTCAAATATGGCATCGACGACATTCGCCAATTCTGGGGGAATGATCTGCGCTTTCTACAACAATTCTAAGAGGCTGCAACGAATACGGAGATACACAATGCTAGTACCATTATCATGGCTAAAAGATTTCGTGACGATTGACCTTTCCGTCGCGGAAGTTGACACCATATTGACCAATGCTGGTCTGGAAGTAAAGTACACCAACTATGTGGGCTTACCGGGGGCAGATCTCGAATGGGATCGTGAGAAAATCATTCTGGCTCAAATTCTTAAGGTTGAGCAACATCCTGATGCCGACAAACTTGTATTGGCAACGGTCGACTATGGTGTAGAAACAAACAAAACAGTTGTCACTGGCGCACCTAATCTCATTCCATTTGTAGGCCACGGCAATCTTACTGAAAAACAACTCTATTCCCCACTGGCATTGGAAGGCGCAACGCTGTACGATGGACACAAGGCTGAACTCAAAAAAGCAAAATTAAAAGGACGGCCGTTGCGCGGAATTTACAACGATTCCATGCTCTGTTCTGAAAAAGAGTTGGGCATCAGTGATCAACATGATGGCATTATCATCATGCATAAAGATAAATGGTCACCTGATTATCAAGTCGGTATGCCCGTGCAAGACGTGCTTGGCGACGCTGTTCTCGACATCGACATCATTCCCAACATCGCTCGCTGCGCCTCCATCATTGGCGTTGCCCGCGAATATGCCGCCCTCACCGACCAACCACTGCAAGAACCGGATTATGAAGTTGTTATGGAAGGACCACCTATAGACGGCCGTATCCGCATCACGACTGAAGAACCCAAACTAAACCCACGCTTCGTTGGTATGGTCATTGAAGGTGTTGAACAAAAAGCCAGTCCCCATTGGCTGCAGCATCGTTTGCGCCTGGCTGGACAGCGTCCTATCAACGTCGTCGTCGACATCAGCAACTATGTCATGCTTGAAATGGGTCAGCCCAACCACACCTTCGACTATGATTTCTTACGCAAGCGTGCCGATGAATATGATCCTGACGGCCCGATCCACATCATTACACGTCTGCCACATGCCGGCGAAAAAGTCACCACGCTCGATGGCAGTAAACATACACCCGAACCCTATACGATTCTCGTCACCGACCCGGCAGGTTATCTGAGCATTGGCGGTATTATGGGTGGCCTCGACAGTGAAATCATGCCTGATACCACAAACGTGTTATTAGAAGCGGCTGCCTGGAACTTCATCAATATCCGGCGCAGCAGCACGCGCCTGGGCATCCACACCGACGCTGCCTTCCGCTTCAGTCGTGGCGTGCATCCTCATGAAGCCTTATTAGGCGCAAGGCGTGCCGCTGAACTGCTGCGGCGTCTCGCCAATGGCACTGTCTCCCAAGGTATCCTCGACTACTACCCTTATCCGCCTAAGCCAGTCACGGTTGAACTCAGCCCTGCTTATGTGCAGCGTTTGAGCGGTTTGGATATTTCACCCGATGATATAGTGCAGTTATTGACCCGTTTACAATTCAAAGTGGATGCTTACGGCGATCATCTTTTGGTGACAGTTCCTGAGCATCGTATGGATATCGATGGCCCGCACGATCTGGTGGAAGAAATCTGCCGCATGTATGGCTATGACAATATCCCCTCGACCATTTTGTCGGATGTTTTGCCGCCACAAAGAGGCAATCCGACACTCGAAGCAGAAGAAAAAATTCGCGATATTTTGGTGCAGCTTGGTTTACAAGAAATCATCACCTATCGTTTGACTTCTGCTGAAAAAGAGGCCAATCTGCTCCCCAGCGCCAATCAGGTTTTGGCCGACGATCGGCCATATGTCACTCTAACCAACCCAATTTCCACCGACCGTGCCGTCATGCGCCACAGCGTTCTCTCTTCAGCCTTGGAAATTGTGGCGAAAAACAGCCGCTTTCAGGAAAGGATCGCTTTATTCGAAATTGGAGCTGCCTATATAATGGAAGAAGAAGGTATCCTGCCTCACGAAGCGGTATGTTTGGTATTAACCTTAACAGGTCAACGCGAACCCAGCCACTGGCACGTAGATGCAATCCCAACATTCGACTTTTTCGACCTTAAAGGCACACTAGAATGCTTATTCACAAGCCTAAATTTGGATGTCCAGTATAAAGCTGCAATCCATCCGAGCTATCGGCCTGGGCGCACCGCCAAAATCATGGTAGGCAACAGCCAGGTCGGGCTTATGGGTGAGCTGCATCCCCTGGTGGTTGAACGGTATGATATGCATCTCGATACGGATCAGCCTGTTTTGGCAGCCGATCTCGATTTAGAGCAGCTTTTACAGCATATGGGTGAAGCGTATACTTTTGAACCAATCACCTCTTATCCGGCGGTGCATGAAGATTTAGCCTTGGTGGTTGATCAGGATGTTAAGGCAGTGGATGTGGAAACGGCCGTATTCAAAGCTGGTGGATTCTTGCTCAAAAAAGTGACTCTGTTTGACGTATACACAGGTTTACAGATCCCGGCGGGCAAGAAAAGCCTGGCCTATCACCTGACTTTCCAATCGCCTACCAAGACCTTAACCGACAAAGATGTCTCAAAAATGCGCAACCGCATTATTAAAACAGTTGAAAATCAACTTGGAGCCAAACTGCGTGCCTAAAAAATACTATGGATGTTAAGAAAAACATTTGGGGTTTGTAGTAACGACTTTAGTCGTGCCGAACACCAGCGCCCACACCGCTAAAGCGGTTACTACAAACTAAAACATTATCATATCTATATCATGACAGATTTTCTCTCCAAGGACAGCAGTGACAAATAAATTTTGATAAGGAAACACATCGGCAAAGGCTTGACCGTTCAAAAAAATCCAATGCTAAAACGGTCAAGCTCTAAGCGCCAGATGATTCACGCACGATGAGCTTAGTCGGCAACAAGTTTGCAACTGTTGTACTGTCCTTATCCTTGCCATTCTTAATCACCACCTTAACAGCGACACGCCCCATATCAATCTTTGGCACGTCAACGGTAGTTAACGGAGGCGCTGCATAAGCGGCCAGAGGAATATTATCAATGCTTGCTATCGCTATTTCATGTGGAACTGTAATCTGATGCTGCCGCAAACAACGCAGAATACCGAAAGCGACCTCATCTGATCCGGCGACAATGGCACGAGGAATAATTCCTGCTGATATGAGCCGCTCAACCTCTTGATATCCGGTCTCTGAGTTCCTGGCAAAAAATACAGAAGTTGGGTTAACAGGGAGTTGGTTTTCCATACACGCCCGTAGATAACCATTAACTCGCTCATCCTCTATCCCCAGATAAATGATGCTGCGATAACCCAATTGAATAAGATGCTGAGCGGCCAAGTAGGCGGCGCCGGCACGATCGAAGGAAACGCTGGGCAAGCCTTCCGCATACCACTCCAGACAGACAATATTATCTATGCGCTCTCGAATCTGTTCAATCAACTTCTTGTCAGCAGCAGTATGGATACACTGGTCAAGCGACATAAGAATAAGCCCGGAGATTTCTTCACGATGGATTAACGCGTTGAACCGGACCGGGTCGTGTAACTCTGCAAAAAAATGCATGAAGCGAATGCGATGGTGATTATCATGGGCAGCCTGGTGAATTCCGGAAAGCACACTACCGTAATACGGCCGTCGCAGCAGCGCTACATTAGGCAAAATCAATCCTAAATCTTTACCGGCGACAGTTCCCCACTGTTTGCGCAGCAGTTGTTGGGCATGCACATTTGGCCGGTAACCCAGCTCAGCAATCGCCTGTAAAACCCGTTCGCGGGTTTCAGGGGCAACTTGACGCGGCCCATTGTTGATCACATAAGAGACAATACCACGTGAAACGCCCGCCTTGTCCGCCACATCTTGTTGGGTTATGCGTGGGTTAGAAGAATTCACCTATGTGTTTCTCTCCATTTACGCTGCGTCAGCTCACAAAAGTGCTGATCCATTATTCTCCCTGAAACTCGCTGAGGGCAGGTAACGCTTCGCCATCAAAGTTAAACAACGCCTGATTCTCCCAGGCATTGCCGGCGCTGGGATCCGTCGGGTCCCAGCCGTTGCCGTCCACGGCCGTCCATGTCCCATCCCAATAAAAGACACCAAGCCCGTGGTCATTCGGAATTTGGCTGACAATGTTCATAATTTGCCGCGTCATCACCTGCTGACCTTCGGGCGACGCTGGGTATCCGGCCGTTAACTGGCTCTCTTCCAAGATGATATTTTCATGCGTATCATCGTTGGCCAGTGTGAATGGATAAGCAAACTCCACGACAATGATATCTTTGCCAAAAAGCGTGGCGGTCTTGTTTAGCGAACTTTGTAAATTTTCCAGGTTGCCATGCCAGTAAGGATAATAAGAAAGGCCGATGATATCGAAATCAACCCCTTTGTCGATCGCTGATCCAAACCACCACTCGATCAAATCATAGTTGCCCGCTTCGGCCAGATGCAGCATGATTTTGGTCTCAGGTGAACATTCCTTGATAGCCTGGATGCCCTGCTTGAGCAATTCAGCCAGATCATCAAATCCCCCATTGTTGGCATCAAGCGACCCTTCTAGCCACAACATACCGCCGTTGATCTCATTGCCGATTTGCACTATGTCCGGCGGTGTGCCTTGCGCAACAAGGGCGTTACAGACTCCGGCGGTGTGGTCGTAAACGGCCGTTTTTAACTGCTCCAAATCATAGTCTGCCCAGGCGGCGGGTTTGTCTTGCCGGCCGGGGTCTGCCCAAAAATCAGAATAATGAAAGTCGATCAAGACGTCCATGTCCAAATCTTTAGCTCGCTGCGCCATCGGCAAAATCCGCTCCAGAGTATGATACCCATCGGCCGGATCGACCCAAACCCGCAGACGGATGGCGTTGAGTCCCTGGCTGTGCATGATTTCCAGCGCATCGCCGGCCGTGCCATCCGCATACCGGTAAACACCGCCCATCACTTCAGATTTATCCAGACTGGAAATATCAGCCCCACGGACGGCAAGTGGCGCGGCCTTTTCAGCCAGTGGCACGGCCGTTGCGGTTGGTGTGGGTGCCGGCGTTGGTGCCGAGGCATCTACAAACTCCACATCATCAAAATTAGCCCAATTGCCTGCATTTGCATCAGAAAAAAGCACGATGGTACATTCTCCATTGGTCACTTCAATCGAAGCTTCCAGTTGTTCCCACTGCGTGGGCGAAGTTTGGGGGATAGGAACCTGCACTTCAGGGCTGCCACAATCTCTTAAAGCGACGTAAATTTCGTTTTGCCCCCCTCCGGATTTATACCAAAGGCGCAGTGAGTACACGCCATTTTCGAGACCGGTAATCGTTTGGCTTGTGGTGACTTGATAAGGCGTCGCCAGCCAATGGGAGAAGCGATTGTTGCCCATATGACCGCCAGGTTCACTAAAATCGGCGTCTACATCCCCGCTGCTGCTCCAACCGGTTATATCACTTGTTCGGCCTTCATCCGCCTCAAACCCGGCGTTTTGCAGCGTGTCACTCCTTGCCTCATTAACCGCAGTGTCGTTGTCTGCTATGGGTTCACCGGCTGCTTCTTCCGCTTCAATGGTGGGCGTGGCTGTCGGTTCAGGCGTGGGCGTGGCAGTTGGTTCAGCGGTGGCGGTTGCCGCCGGTTCAGTAGGAGCCGCAGGGGACGCTGCCGGAGCGGCTGCCTCAGAGCAGCTCACTAAAAAGAGCATAGTTAATAGAAGTAATCCAAACACGGCCGTTGCCAATGGGATTTTTTTAAGATGTGACATGCGGATCTCCTTATCAAATTCTGGTAAGCAACGAAAATTCACTAACATATCCGTTTGAAGTTTGTAGTAGCGGCTTTAGCCGGTCAGCAACCCGCTATTGGGCTTTAAAAAAATGGTTCTCTGGGAATAGAAGGGGTACACCCATATATGGTAGTGAGGTAGAATGGAAGTTATTTTCACAAACGGAGTAAAAACGATGCCCATAGCACCTGCTGCCAAAATCAGTTTTCCCTTAGATATTCCTCAAGTCGATGTGCTTGCCACCGAGCAAACACGGGATAATAAATTTATCATTACGGTTGAAAGCCGCTGCGAAACAACACAATGCGGCGTCTGTAAACAAGAAATCTCCTGCAACTATGGTGTGGGACAGGCGGTACGGCTGCGCCATTTACCCATCTTAGGGCGGGAGACCTACATTGACATTCGGCCCAAACGAGCGCAATGTCCCACCTGCCAACATAATCCGACGACGACCCAGACGTTGCCATGGTATGCTCAACGCAGTCCGCACACCCAAGCGTATGAGCGGTACCTAATGAAGCAGCTCATCGGCAGCACGGTAGCCGATGTCAGTCTCAAAGAAAACATTGGCTATGATGCTGTCCTAGGCGTCCTGGAGCGACAAGTAGACAAGGAAGTCAATTGGGACGAAGTCGACAACCTGGACACTATCGGTATTGATGAAGTCGCCCACAGGAAAGGCCGTAAGCGCTATCGCGCCGTGATTACGGCACGTCAGGATGATGGCAATGTCATCATTCTGACCGTGCTGAACAATCGAAAAAAAAGACGGTAAGCGAGTTTCTGATGACGATACCACAGCGGTTGCATCCCACCATCCACACTTTTTGTTCTGATATGTGGGATGGCTACCTGGGAGCTATTGCCGATTTTATGGCAGCGCATCCCGCCATCAAAGCCAAGGTAGTAATTGACCGCTTCCATGTCGCCAAGAACTACCGGGAAGATTTCGACAAGCTGCGCAAAAAGGAGCTGCGTCGCTTGAAACAGGAATTGCCTGAGGCAACCTACAAGGAAGTTGGCCACGGCATGCACTGGGTGCTGCGTCATAACTATGCCAACCTCAATGATGCTGATAAGGTGCGCTTGCGCCGTCTTTTCCACTATGCGCCAGCCCTGCATCAAGCTTATACTTTGCGTGAAGAGCTAACTGCCATCTTCAACATGGAGTTGAGTCTGCCTGCTGGACACCAACGATTGGAAAAGTGGGCGGCTAAGGTGAAACGCAGTGCGCTCACCTGTTTTAATAAATTTCTTAAGACCCTCAACAATCATCTGGCTGCAATCGCCAACTATTTTGACAAACGAGCCAGTAGTGGGTTTGTCGAGGGAATCAACAACAAGTTGAAAACGATTACGAGACGTTCTTATGGTCTCACGCGGATTGACAGTCTGTTTCAGCGTCTGTGGCTGGACTTGAATGGGTATCGACATTTTCTTACCTGACCCCATATGTGCTGTCAACCCCATGAGATCCCAAAGAACCATTTTTCCTTGGGTGCCAAGTCATTGATTGTGACACCCGTAAATTGCCAGGTAATACGTGTAATTTACCCTATTGTATATAGTTTCACAAACAGCATTTCTCAAATTCTCAACTTGAGATTCGAGCAGCAATTTAAGGAAGA
>JAGRDI010000188.1:0-10100 GCA_020432765.1 Anaerolineales bacterium
TAGATGCGGCTAATTCCACCATTACAGGCAATAGTTTTGCAGGCACGACGGCACGTTATGCAACCAGCTTGCGTGTACGTCGGCCAGGAACCACCATCACCAGTAACGACTTTGACAGCAGCAATCTGACACCCTTGACCGGACATATTTTCTTCCAAAATGCTTCGACATTTACAATGGGTTCGTTGGTCGGGGCTAATACGTTTGATAAAGGCGTTTATACAGACCCCAGTGCGACGAATGGCACCTTGGGTATTGCTTTGAAACCAGCTGTAACGGCCGTGCCCGGTGGCACCACCATTTATCTCTTAGCCGGCACCTATGTCGAATCTGGTCAAATCGAGATTGATAAAGATATAACGATTGTGGGCGCTGATAAAGCCACCACGATTATCAATACCGACCAAGATACTGGCAGTTCGGGTGATGCTCGCGGCTGGTTCCTCGTCACCGCAGCTGGTTCGCTCGATTTAAGCGGCGTAACCCTGGATGGATCCGGATACAAAGTGTATCAAGCTATCCGCGACATGGGAACCGGATCGACAATCTCCGATGTGGCTTTTACCGAAATTAAGTTTAACGAGAGTGGACCGACCTATTCTGGGGTTGCAATTGCTGCTTTCGGCAGCGGCCCAGTGAACGTCAGCAACTCAATGTTCAGCGAAATCGGCCGTATCGGGATATTGTACTATGGCTCTGGCGTCAGTGGCTCAACTTTTGACGGAAACAGTTATACAGGCAAAGGGACGGGTGATTTCTTGGATTATGCACTCGATATCAGCGCTGGTGTTGTTGTCAATGTTACCAACAATAATGTCTCTGGCAATAAAGGTGTGGCCAGTTCAGATGGATCAACATCGGCTGGTTTCTTAGTTTCCACTTACTTTGCCCCCGGCACAACAGCGACATTTAGTGGTAATAATATCAGTGATAATACAACTGGCATTGCGGTCGGGTATGACGGCTCAGATACAAGTCTGGTAACCGCAAATGACAACTGTATCTCAGGCAATGACACTGGGGTTAGCACAACGGCACCACCCGTGGATGCCACAAGCAATTGGTGGGGTGATGCAAGCGGGCCATATAATGCCACCAACAATCCAACTGGCACAGGTGATCCCGTCGATGATAATGTGGACATTGACAGTTGGTTAGATGCCTGTGGCGGTAGTGCGACCGGCAATTTCTACAACGTAACGGCCGATACTTACCACGCCACCATGCAATCGGCACTCGACAGCGCCAGTCCTGGTGATGTCATTGAACCGGTCGGCACAGGACCCTTTGGTTCTGAGGGTTCGGCTAATGTCACAACAGGCGGCATCACCATCAATCTGAATGGGGGCACGTTTGGCCCTGGTTCACCAGCTTTCACCATCTCGGCTCCGGATGTTACCATCAATGGTCCCGGTACACTCGATGGCGGTGGCAGTGGGAACCCGGCAATTTTGGTCACGACTGGTGGCGACAACTTCACCTTACAAGGTGTTGAAGTCAAAAACTGGGAAGATGGCGTGCAAATCGATAGCAGTGTCGTCTCGTTTAAGCTGGTCGAAAACTTTATCCATGATAATACAGACGCAGGTTTGCAAGTCGATGCGGCCGTCGCTTTGTCCGGCATCATCACCATTGAAGGTAACTTGTTTAAGGACAATGGCGGCAATGGTGTGGAAAACGCTAGTGGTGTTCCTTTGGATGCTAAATACAACTCCTGGGGCATTGACACCGGTCCCGACTTTGGGGATGGTATCAGCGACGATGTGAATGCAGAGCCGTGGACATTTGCCGAGATTTTCTTCGATGTCGATCCACCTGCTGACGCAATCCAACGTGATATTTCTGAAGATGAAACCTTTGACGTGGGTTTGGTCGTGGATGGCGAAAATCTTTACGGCTTGTCTTTCCTCTTCACCTATGATCCTGATCTGTTAACATTGGACAACACAGTCTTTGCCAGCCCGTGGGATGGTCGCTGTCTCCCAATAGCAGGATCCCCGGGAACAGTGGAATACGTTTGTAATTTGCTTTCCGAGCCGGAATGGGATGGTGGCACCTTGGCAACCTTCACTTTCACGGCTGACTTGCCTGGCACAGCGCCTGGAGATGATGGTCCTTGGCAGAATCTGTTCGATATTTCTCACTTGGAAACAGATACCAGCGCAGGGGCAGTTGGCGGCGTTAAAGTGTTTGTCAATAATGCAGGCTTCAATGCACCCACCGTTCCTGACCGCGACATCACTGACACCAACGACGGCCAGATCGATATTGACGGCACTGCCAACTACACTGGATTCGTCGATCTGCAAGGCAAACCAAATGATTCTGGGGCAATGATCACAGTTTATAACCAGGCAGCCAAAGCAGGTGCGACTGCCCTGGCAGATGCAACCAGTGCAGCCAGCGGCTATTATTTGACAAGCTATATTCCGCCGTATCTACTAAATGTGGGTATGACCTACTGGTTCCAAATTGATGCACCCCGTTATCTACCGACAACGGCCGTTATGATGGAACCAGCTAGCATGACTCCAATCCCCACAGATTACCAACACAGCCATATCCTGGATGATCGTCCTGAAACTACATTGAATAATGTAATTTTATTGGGCGGTGATTCAACGGATAACGATGTCATCGATATTAATGACGCAAGCTGCATCGGTGCAAGCTATGAAGCCCTACCGGGAAGTTGGACTTGTACCGGAGGACCTGGTGCCAGTGCAGATGTGAATGACGATACTGTCGTCAACATTCTAGACCTGGTATTGATGGGTGGTAACTATGAACTAGCTGCCAGCCCGTGGACACCATAAAGCATTAACAAGCATAAAAAAGGCGATCGTTTAGTCGGCCGCCTTTTTTATGCACTATCCCACTATCAAAGGGGTGACTATCATTTCGTGATTAAAACAAAAAATCGCATTCAATTCATAATTATCATTTTTCTCTGTCTCCTGGTTGTGCCAGTTAGTTTTGCACAAGAATCGGTAACTGTTGTACGCATCATGCCAGTAAATGCTGAAATGGGTGTGGGGGAAACCATTCAGATTGCTGTAGAAATTGCCAATGTAAGCGAACTTTATGGTGCTGATGTCACGGTGAATTTCGATCCTACAGTTCTAGAAGTGGTCGATGCAGATCCAGAATTAGAAGACATTCAAGTCGGGTTCGGTACATTTTTAGACCCAGGATTTGTCTTGCGCAACAGCGCCGATAACGCAACAGGTGTAATCCGCTTTGCCATGACCCAACTCAATCCCAGCGAAGCGAAAAATGGGACAGGCGTTTTTGCTGTAATCACCTTTTTGGCACGGCAAGAAAATGCTGAGACACCCATTAATTTATCAGACGCACAGCTTGCCACTCGGTTTGGTACAGAGATTTTGACACAAGTTGAATCAGGTACGTTGAGCATCATAACCGACACACCTGGCGGTCCAACACGCACCCCCATCCCGATTCAATTACCAGGGACACCTTTACCTGATACAACTGATAATTTGGTAACTAACACACCTGGGCCAACAGCTACAACGAGTAATACTAACGATGTCACTAACACACCACCTGTGCCAACTGCAACGGCCGTTGTTACCAACACACCAACAATCAATAACCCACAACCGACAGCCAACTCAAATGCAGTCAATCCGACCCAACCACCTACCCCTACACCCAATAACACAGAGACAAATCCAGCAGCAACTGATGAAGTGTCCACTGTAACATTGGACACCAAGGTGGAAATCACACCAACGATCAACACAGATGGGGCTGATCCGGATGAAAATGATAATGCGCCGGCAACGGCCGTTAGTACCATCAACCCCACAATCGGGGCAGCACCAACAACTGTCAATCAAAATGCAGCCCAAGTAATTGGTGAAAATGTGCAAGCGCCAGTAACGGCCGTGCCCACAACCAATGTACCCGCAGAAAATTCCCCCTTACCTTTTATTTTGGGCTTATTGGTCTGCTTGATAGTTATTTTAATCATTGCCGTAATCATCATTCAGCGGCGGCAATCACACTCGCAAGGATAATCTTATGCAAAAACGTGTTTTACCGTTTCTGCTTGCCCTCCTTTTGGGGGTCAGCTTATTTACCTTTTTGAGATCAGCTACAGCTAACAATCAAGAAAACACGCTAATAGAAATTCGACCCACTTCTGGTGCTTACGACCTCGGTGATGAGATTGAAGTAGCGGTGTGGGTTGTAGATGTGGTTGATCTATATGGCGTTGATATTCAACTGGCCTTCGATCCGGATGAATTAGCAGTCGTTGATGAAGAAATCACCCCTGTAAACGACTTGTTACAACCGGATTTTGTCGTTCGCGATCTTGCGGACAATGATGATGGGGTGGTTTGGTATGCTGCCAGCCAACTGAATCCAACAGAACCGGCAACAGGCTCTGGGGCGCTCTTTACTTTCACGTTTGAAGTTCTCAGTGATGGCATCAGCGAAGTAACTATTAGTGAACAAATTCTAGCAACCCGTGACGCTGATATTATTCCCGCGACACTTCATAATGCTCGCTATATATTGGGCGATGCAACCTTCCAGGTTTTCGCACCAATCATTTTTGGCAAGTAATCCAACACTAATGAAAACAAATATGCTCTCCTGCCAAAAAAACAAACTGTTTGTTAGTTTCCTAATAGTGTGTTTGCTGACTGCCGTTGCCATCACACACACCCAGCTCGCTGCGGCCACATCCCCATCAACAACCGATGACGATACCATCGTGCGCTGCGACCCCATCGCTCCCAGCGGCAGCATCAATGGCACATTCACCGTTGATTTATACATCGAAAATGTCACCGATTTGTATGGTGCCGATATTCGTACAAGCTTTGATGCCAATAAGATGCAAGTGGTAGATGCACAACCAAATGATGGCATACAAATCGAACTACTAGATGATTTTTTAGCACCAGATTTTGTGCTGCGCAATGAAGCAGACAATGCAGCCGGTACAATTAAATATGCCGCCACACAGCTAAATCCTGCTCCACCAGTTAGCGGATCGGGAGCTGTGGCGCGTATCACCTTTCAAGCTATTGTCAGCGGCACAACCACCATGGAATTCACAAACACCCAATTGGCAACGCGCACAGGTACGGCGATTCCTGCGGTTGGGCAAAATTGCACCATCACCGTTAGCGACGACCCTTGCTCTCCCACAGCTGAAGTTTGGGTTGATGTTGAATATAGTTCTGATGGGGATAATGGTGGTCATGTTTGGGGCTGTGATGCTTTCAATAATATTCAAAGCGGCATTGATAAGGTTAAAGCTGACGGGACCGTGCATGTTGCCACCGGAACCTATAACGAAGCGCTCACAATCTCAAAGCCCATCGTTTTGAGCGGAGAAGGGTCAACCATGCCACAGCTCAATGCGGAGGACAATACGGCCGTTGTCCTCACCAATACATCTGCAACTATCAAAGGGTTCCACATCACCGATGCCGATACATTGTTTGCTGTAAATGGCGGCCAACTCATGGCTTATGCGAATCAATTCACGAATTATTCCACTGCAATTATGTCAACTAATGCAGGAGAGGTAAACGGCCGTTTCAACTGGTGGGGACAATATACAACACAACCAACTGGATTAGATGCAGCAAGCTGGCAAAAACGGCTTGGGGCACCTATTGTAGGCTGGGCTGAGGGTGAAAACAGTGCTGAATATTCATCCAATGTGAATGCAGTGGCAATATTAAATGGTGGGCTGGGAACGGCCGTTATCATCAATCATAGTCGTCCGCCCAATGCCCCACTCCTTTTCGGCAACAACTTCTTTGGACATGCCCAAGATGTTTGTTCCGACTTTTTCACCTTTTTTGTCCTAGATGCAATAGGCAGTTGGCAAACAAACTTGCGCCTTGATGATTCTAATGACTGTACACCGGTCTTGACCAATAAAGCTCTTTACCAAATTCCTGTGGAGACGGATACGGCCGTAGCCTGTACACCGACAAGCGAAAGTTGCTGGCAAGCCGTCAATCCTGCAAACATCACTATCCACGTTAATCATCTCATCATACAAAACTTAACATCAGAAACAATACAGGGCTTACCGCTTGTGGCGGGTACACAACAACTAATTCCTGCAATCATGCAAACCTATTGGCTGCCCATCATTATGATTGACTGAGATCAGCGTAGGCCGGATTGTTAATCTGATCATCGGATTAACAATCCGATTTACATAGGAAAACCGACTAATGAAACATTATCACCCTCAACTTAACCACAAAAGCATTCTTTCTAAAGCGATAATACTCTATCTGATCATCGTGGCATTAGCACTGATTGCAAATATCGCTCCAGTACAATCAGCAGCAGCACAAAGCACCTCGATAACCTTAACCCCCAGTACATTCCAAATTCAAGGCTGTGAGATTGTGGATGTCGCCATTAGAATCAACAATATCCCCGGACCGCCAGGGCCCGGGCTTTATGGAGCCGATGTTTTGTTGACATTTGATCCGGCAGTATTGGAAGTTATTGACACATTAAACGCACAAGAAGGCATCGTCGATAATATATTGGTGCCGCCCTTATTTGTAACCCGCGATTATTTCGACAATATGACCGGCGAAGTGCGCTATGCTGCAACACAGTTACATCCTACCCCCGATGCATATGGCAGCGGCAATCTGTTAATTGTACGTTTCCGTGCCAAATCTGAGAATCTCAGCGCACCTTTTTTTAGCTATACGAAGCTGGGTAATCGTAACGGTGTTGAAATTCCAGCATCAACAGCCGGTGCGGCCGTATCGACCATGGCTCCGGCAGCAGCATCAGCCTTTGAAATCAGCATTCTCAATAGCACAACGCCACGTTTGGACTGGACGGCCGTTGTCGATCACGATCAGTTCAATTTATATCGCGAAACCACGCCCTACTTCTCACCCGGCAGCCCCTACCAAGTTTTGCCCACAACCCAAACCCAATTTGATGATGTAGGTGCACTTGGCAATCCAGTACCCAATTATTATTATTTGTTAGGCTCAACATGCAACAATGGTTTTGAAGGTATCGCTGCTGATCGTGTTGGTGAATTCGATTTTGAAATTGTTCCTGGTTCATAGCCACACCGTTTTTCTGTGCAGGCAGGCATCCAGACACTTGAACAACTGCTTGCACAGATATGCCCTAATCAGCAACTTATTTACAATCATAGCTGCCTATAATCCTTGTCAAACACCTCGATCCTAAGTACAATCTATTCAAAATTTGCACCCCTTTAACAGATCGAAAATCCCCGCAAAAGCTCCATTTATCAGGCCAATTTATAGCCAATGCAAAAGTCTGTTTGAATTGTTTTTGCGGCAATAATTATTCCACATTTCCCAAGGAGAAACCATGAGTTCCATTAACCGTTTAGACCCTGTGCCTTCTGATCTTGATATCGCTCAGGCAGCAGTGGCGCAACCCATTATCGATATCGCATCTGACCTGGGCATAGAGTCAGAAGATTTGATACTATTTGGCCCTCTCAAAGCCAAAGTACATTTGGATGTACTCAAAAAATTGACCGACAAACCCAATGGCAAATATATCGATGTCACCGCCATCACCCCCACGCCGCTGGGTGAGGGTAAAACCACAACCGCTATTGGTCTTGTGCAAGGTTTAGGTGTTATTGGCAAAAAGTCAGTCGCTTGCATTCGCCAACCCAGCATGGGCCCGACCTTTGGCATCAAGGGTGGCGCAGCAGGTGGTGGTTACAGCCAGGTCATCCCTATGGAAGATTTCAACCTGCATCTGACTGGCGACATCCACGCGATCACAGCCGCCCACAACTTGGTCAGCGCCGCCATTGATGCACGTATCTATCACGAAGACCGTCTCAGTGATGAAAGATTGGCAAAGATCGGTTTAACTCGTCTAGATATCGATCCATTTAGCATTACCTGGAATCGTGTCATGGATGTGAACGACCGCAATTTACGCAGTATCATCACTGGGCTTGGCGGCAGTCTAGACGGCCGTCCTCGCGAAACTGGCTTTGACATCACTGTCGCCAGTGAAATTATGGCGATCTTGGCATTAGTGAGTGGTCATGATTTTAAATCAGCCCTCAAAGATTTACGCGAACGTGTCGGCCGTATCGTCATCGGCAATAACAAAAATCGTCAGCCGGTCACCCTCGAAGATTTGGGCGTCGCCGGTGCAGTAACCGTTTTAATGAAAGACGCATTGCACCCCAACCTGATGCAAACACTAGAAGGCCAACCGGCCTTTGTACACGCGGGTCCCTTTGCCAATATCGCTCACGGCAACTCTTCAATTCTTGCAGATCAAGTTGCTTTGAAATTGGGTGAATATGTGGTAACCGAATCTGGTTTTGGTGCCGACATCGGCATGGAGAAATTCTTTAATATTAAATGCCGCTATTCTGGGCTGATTCCTGATTGCGTTGTCTTGGTCTCTACAATTCGAGCGCTCAAAATGCACGGTGGTGGTCCCAATGTTATCCCCGGACGGCCGTTGAACGCTGCTTATAAAGAAGAAAATCTAGAGCTGCTCGAAGCTGGTCTGGCCAACATGCAAGCCCACATCCGCAATGCGCGTCGTTTTGGTGTGCCGGTTGTTGTGGCGGTGAATAAGTTTGCCCAGGATACACCAGCCGAAATTGCAATGGTGGCAGCGGCGGCAGTCGCGGCTGGCGCTGAAACGGCCGTGATGAGTGATCATTGGGCAAATGGCGGTGACGGCTCTGTTGATCTCGCCCGTGCTGTTGTTGACGCATGTGAACAACCGAGCGACTTCAAATTCCTCTATCCGCTTGACCTCACGATCAAAGAAAAAATCGAGATTATTGCCAAAGAAATTTACAGCGCCGCTGATGTTGTCTATGAAGCTTTGGCCGAAAAACAAATCAACTCGTATGAGAAAAATGGCTTTGGCAACTTGCCGATATGTATGGCCAAAACCCATCTCAGTATCAGCCATGATCCTGCGCTGAAAAATGCACCCGAAGGGTATACGTTGTCGGTACGTGAAGTACGTGCCTCCGTAGGGGCAGGTTTCATCTATCCACTGTTGGGCGAAATGCGCACGATGCCAGGTTTGGGCAGTAAACCCGCCTATCTAAATGTGGATGTGGATGAAGACGGCCGTATTATTGGTCTTTTCTAGCAAACAGCACAATTTGTATTGACATTGTGATAAAAGACGGAGGACAAAAGCATTTTATTTTTGTCCTTCGTTTTTGGTTTTGGGCCGGAGATAGTTGAAAGGCGGAAACCAAAAAACTGCGTTTATCTGTCGAATCTGTATCTTATTGATGACGCTTCTGACTATCAACAAATTTAACATCTGGTTGACAAAATCGATTGCTGTGTTAAGGTTAGAATACAAACGATATATTTTTAATATATCATTCCATCCGCAATTAAAACCTAAGTAGAGGGAAATGACTGTATGCATAAAGACGGCCGTTCTAAGCCCCTGAGCCAACAAGCTTACGAAACAATTAAACAAAAAATCGTCAGATTAGAGATGGCACCCGGTTCGGTTATTGATGAGGCGGAATTACAAGCAGAATTGGGCTACGGCCGTACACCTATTCGTGAAGGATTAAAGCGTCTCGCCTTGGAAAATTTGGTTTCCATCGTGCCCAGGCGCGGCATGTTTGTCACCGATATCGGCATCAATGATTTGCAGCGACTATTAGAAGTGCGTGTAGTTCTAGAAAAATTAGCGGCCCGTTTAGCCGCCCAACGTGGTTCACAAGCACACTGGCAGCGTATGCAAAACCTGCTCGATAGCCTCACTGTGGAAGAAATGCCCAGCGATAATGCAATCATAAAGACAGACGAAAGTTTCCACGAAATCCTTTACGAAGCTGCCGACAATCATTTTTTGCACGACACGCTCACTGTACTGCTCTCTCTTAATGAACGTCTTTGGTATTTCTTTTTACCCGACTTAGGCAGTATCGCTGATACAGCCAGTGAACATCGTGCCATTCTAGAAAGTTTAAAAAAACGAGATGGTGTCGAAGCCGCGGCTTTATTGGAAAACCATATTCAAGGACTGCAAGGCAAGATGCAAGCAATTGTTTTAGGCGTGCCGCC
>JAGRDI010000188.1:10111-23202 GCA_020432765.1 Anaerolineales bacterium
ATCAATAACCGTGGCTGATTTATTAAAAGCGATCATAATTAGACCCTTTTCTCCCAGCGACCAAACGGCTGCCAAAACGTTGATTCAGACGGGGCTTGGCGAACGTTTTGGGTTCGTTGATGACACGCTTAATCCTGATATTGACGCTATTTCTGTCAATTATCTGGAGCAAGGGGCTATTTTTATTGTTGCTGAACGAGATGGGCAAGTGGTAGGGACAGGGGCTTTGGTTCAAGAAACGGCCGTTGCCGGACGCATCGTGCGTGTGTCTGTGGCTAAAAAATATTGGGGCATGGGAATCGGACGTTCCATTACTGAATATCTGATTGAAAACGGCCGTGCAATAGGTTATGAACAAATCTTTGTCGAAACCAATGAAGATTGGCACGATGCCATTCATCTCTACAAACGCTGTGGTTTCCAACCATTCGACCGGCGCAACGGTGAAATCCACATGCAGCTTAACCTTTAAACAACAAAATCTCACCACAGAGAACACAGAGGTCGCAGAGTTCTTGCTATGTGCTCTCTGTGTCCTCTTTATGGTTCAAAAAATCACTTGTTATCAATAATAAAACCTTGATACCACAAAGCACTATCTTTTAACGTTCGTTTTTGGGTCTTATAATCGATATACACGAGGCCAAAACGTTTACTGAAGCCATAAGCCCATTCAAAATTATCCATAAAAGACCAAACATAATACCCTTTTAGGGGCACACCCGCATTGATTGCATCCTGAGCTGCCACAAAATGGTTCTGCAAATAGGCTGCGCGGCGTGCATCATGGATACGGCCGTTTACATCCACAATATCCGCAAAAGCAGCCCCATTCTCTGTCACATACAAAGCCGGAAAATCGTAGGCGAAATGCACCCGCGCCAAAGTAGCGTACAAACCCTGCGGGTAGACTTCCCAGCCCATTTCCGTATATTCGGCACCCGCCACTTTCTGCTCAGCCATTTCATCGTTATCAGAACTGTGGAACAGGCGGCGTGTATAATAGTTAATGCCCAAAAAGTCAATTGGCTCAGCGATAGTTTGCATGTCACCATCCTGCATAAAAGGTAATTCAACGCCACCTTCTGCAACCAAATCAGCAGGATAACCGCGTCCGGCAAGTGAATCTAAAAACCATCGATTAACCAACCCATCCGCACGCCGCGCAGCATCTCGATCTGCCTCTGAGTCTGTCGCCGCCATTTGCGGCCCTAAATTGAGCACAATGCCAACATCTGCCCCCGGACTGTTTGCCCGAATAATCGGGACAGCCTTGCCATGGGCCAACAAATGATGGTGAGCAACAGCAAATGCCTGGTTTCTATCGGTGATGCCCGGCGCATGTTCACCCCACCAATACCCTAAAAAGGCACTAACAAACGGTTCGTTGAAAGTTGACCACATCTTAACCCGATCACCCAGTGCGCGTGCCACGACTTCTGTATATTCCAAAAAAGCGTCCACGATGTCACGCTGCGGCCAACCACCCTGATCCTGCAAAACCTGGGGCAAATCCCAATGGTACAAGGTCAGATTAGGTTTGATGCCAGCAGCTAATAAACCATCTACAAGGCGGCTGTAAAAATCTAAGCCGGCCTGGTTGATTTGACCACGACCCTGTGGCAAAATGCGCGGCCACGATAATGAGAATCGGTAAGCATTGATGCCTAATTTTTGCATCAACTCGATATCTTGTGGGCAGCGGTTGTAATGGTCGCAGGCATTGTCCCCATTCGTTCCATCCTGAATTTTGCCTTTTGTATGGCTAAAGCGATCCCAAATCGATTCTCCTTTACCATCTGCCTGCCAGGCACCTTCAATCTGGTATGATGATGTCGCTGTACCCCATAGAAAATCTTTGGGAAAGTTAAATTCTGTCATTGTTTGTTCCTTATCATCCTAAAATTACACGTACATGATGGGTTTGTCCATCTGAAAAAATGGGAACGATTTGTGATTTGATTGGTTGATCGTCAACATATACGGCCGTTACTCCTCGACTCACACCGGCCGCATTATCAACTTCAATCTCATAACGCGCCCCACGAAATTCACGACTCACTTGAAAACCAGGCCAGGGTTGTGGAATGCAGGGATTAACTATCAAGCCACTGTACGTTGGTTTAATACCCAATATATATTGTGTGCCAGATTGGTACATCCAGGCGGCCGTACCGGTCAGCCAACTGTTACGCGCCAGACCAAATTGAGGATGCTCATCACCGAGTATATTTTGTGGATACACATATGGTTCGCATTCAAACTCATCAATGCAGTCATTTTTGGCAGCAGGATTGATTTGTTTGTAGTAGGCGTAAGCACGATCCCCATTCCCAATTAATGTTTCGGCCATAATGACCCAAGGGTTAGCATGTAAGAAAATGCCGCCATTTTCTTTGGCTCCAGGTGGATAGGTGGTCACGCCACCTTTTTGGGAATCATAACCATTGTAACCAGGGGTTGATAATTTGATGCCATTGACTGTATTCAAACGCGTTTGTACGGCATCCAAGGCTTGTTTTGCGCGCTCGCTCGTAGCAAAACCAGACAGCACCGGCCAAGATTGACCATTGGTAAAGATTTGACCCGCTTCATTTGTATGTGAACCGATTGGACGACCATCGGCATCGAAATAACGCACATACCAGTCCCCATCCCAGGCTCGTTCATTGACACGCTGCTGCATTTCTATATAGGCACTGGTGAAGTTTTGAGCAACGGCCGTTGCTCCCAAAACTTCTGCCAATTCAATCAACTCACGCAGCGCCCAACCATACAAATTCGCTGTAAACAGTGATTCAGCACCCGTGCCCAAATTGACCGTATCATTCCAGTCAGCAAAACCGAGCAGAGGCAAACCGTGTCTGCCAACCGTACGCCGTGTGAAAGCAACTGCACGTTGTAAATGTTCCCATACAGTACCCATTTCAATCTGCTCGGCTTCACAATCATGACAGTAAAAGGGGATTTGTTCATCCAAAAAGACCATGTCGCCACTTTCTTTTAGGTAAGCTGTGACGGCCAAAACAGTCCACAAATGATCATCGCTGTAAAAACCAGGGCCATCCTCTTTTTCGCGTGAATCACCAGCATTGGCTTCCATGGTCAATGGGTTAAATTGATGCATCGCCGAACCATTGGGATTTTGTACCTGCAACAGCTTGCACAAGAGCGCTTTGCCTTCTTTTTGGGCACTGGCCAACGCACCAATCACATCTTGCGAGCTATCACGCACACCCATGCCACGTGCCCCCAAACCCAATTGATAAAGCGACAGATAACGTGACCAATTCATAGTGATATAACATTGGCGCGGATTGTGGATATTCAACATGCGGTTAAAATCAGCATCGGGGGTATTGACCTGCATTTTGGATAGATAACCGTCCCAAAATTGGTTTATTTTCGCGCAGGCTGTATCAACAACGGCCGTTTCCCGAAAACTTGTTATATCCTCCAAAGCTGCTGCATAACTGTGTGCCTGACCCAACTGCATCACGATGCGCCGTGTTTCATTCGATTGCAAGGCGGGCAAATTGTGACAAAGGGCAGCGATATTGTCACCGCGCAGCGCTAAACTGTTGGATAAATCTACTAATTGCAAACTCAATGGATGTGCCCAACTACCATATCCATTTGCGCCCAAGAACTTCTGGCGGTCTGTCTCAAATGAGGCTACCGGGTAATTAGACGTGTAGTAATTGACCTTTATATCTTTGAACATAAACGGCGCTTGCAGCAATGTTACACAGCCATCTTCAGCAGTCACAGCCTGGCTCTGCATCGTTTGCGGCACCCAATCGGCATTATTGAACTGCTTGAGTGCGTCGGGATGGGTATATTCCACAACCGGGATCACATCCACATCAACCGCTTCTTTCATCAGGTTAGTGATCTGCAAATCTTGGATAACTTGTTTTCCTCCAATGGGTACAAAAACTGTTACCTCTGTCCGTAAACCAAACATCTCGCTGATGATACGTGTATAACCAAGACCAATATGACACTCAAACAAATCATAGGTATCCAGCGCAGGCACAAAAAATGGCGCAAAAACACGATAACCACTATCCTGTTTCACACGCAAATAAATCGTGCTGCCTTTGAAATCTGAAGCTGGCAATTGGGGAATGTATTTGAGGATGCGGTTGAGTGCGGGGTCTTGGCCACACACCAACATGCCGCCAGTATGATCAACAAAACCACCAAAATCCAACGAACCAATGTAGTTAATCCATTTTACCGGTGTTTTCGGATCAGTGATCACATATTCCCGTTTTTCGTCGTCAAAATAGCCGTATTTTGTCATGTTTGTTTTTTGCCTAGTTTAACCTTTACGGCGACGGTTTTGCTATCATCTGTTGGGGCTGACACAATATTGCCGGGGACGCTGCGGCCGTCTACCTCCAAAGCCACATCATTCCCCTCACCAACCCGTTCCACATCTATAAAGTAATCAACTCCACGGAAACGACGCGTTGTTTTGAATCCAGGCCAAGCAGCCGGCACAACTGGCGCGATTTGCAAGCCGTTGTAGGTGGGGCGCACGCCTAGTATCCACTGCGTAATGGCGACATAATTCCAAGCGGCCGTACCAGATAACCAGGAGTTTTTGGCCTCGCCATGGGCAGCCGCGTCGCGACCAGCAATCATCTGGGCATAGACAAATGGTTCACAACGATGAATTTCACTGATGCCTTCACGTGCGGATGGATTGAGGCGCTGATAATAATCAAAGGCACGTTCACCGCGGCCAAGCTGTGCTTCGGCAATCATAATCCACGGGTTTGTATGACAGAAGATGCCCGCGTTTTCTTTGTATCCAGGTGGATAGGTCGAAATCTCGCCCAGGTTCAGATAATAATGCGAAAAGGGCGGCTGCTGCAACACAATACCGTGCGGTGTCGCCAACCGGTGGCCGACGCTGTCCAACGCTTGCTGCGCTTGCCCATCCTCAACGCCAATACCCGCTATGACACACATGCCTTGTGGCTCGATGAAAATTTGGCCTTCGGCACAGGTTTGTGAACCAACTTTATCACCAAAATCGTCATATGCGCGCATAAACCATTCACCGTCCCAACCAGATGCTAACGTCGTTACAGCCATATCGGCGGCAGCTTGTTGGTAGAAGGGGGTATCTTGGAAACGGCCGTATGCGTCCGCCAATTGCTCCATTTCTTTTGCTGCCAGCACAAATAATCCCGCGATAAAGATTGATTCAGCAACAACTCCATCTTTTGTGGTCGTTGTTTGGAATGATTCACCGGGCTCTTCTGAAAATGTATTCAAATTCAGACAATCGTTCCAATCGGCACGGCCAATCAGAGGCAGTCCATGTGGACCCAGTCGATCCAACGTGTATTGGATACTTCGTTGGAGATGGTCATATAAAGGTTTCTCGCTGCCGTGTTTGTTATCGTAGGGCACTAACGCATCCAGGATTGTGTAATCGGCCGTTTCTTTGATATATGCGGCCGTTCCCAAAACCAACCAAAGCGGATCATCATTAAAGTTGCCACCTACTGCATCGTTACCACGCTTGGTTAACGGCTGGTACTGATGATAAGCCCCACCCGATGGCAGTTGTGTGGACGCGATGTCCAAAATACGCTCGCGGGCACGTTCGGGAATCATATGTACAAATCCGAGCAAATCCTGGTTGGAGTCACGGAAACCCATCCCGCGCCCAATCCCTGATTCAAAAAACGACGCCGAACGTGACATATTAAACGTAACCATACATTGATAAGCATTCCAAATATTGACCATGCGATTAGTGTGTTCATCAGGGGTTTCAACCTGGAAGACTTGCAACAGTCGATCCCAGTAAGCACGCAAATCCGCAAAAGCCGCCTCGACATTGGCCGAATCCAAATAATGCCGGATGCATGGCTTGACCAATTTTTTATTGATGGTTTGCGAATGTTGTGGATCAAACTTCTGCGTACGCGGATTTTCATGGTAGCCCAAAACGAAAATAATCTCGTGGCTTTCACCCGGCTGCAAGGTCAATTGTATATGGTGCGATCCAATCGGTGCCCAACCATGGGCTATGGAATCGGTTGAGCGTCCGCGTGCCACCACAGCAGGATTATCCCATCCACGATAGGCGCCTAAAAAAGCCTCACGCTGCGTATCAAAACCGGCAATTGCGGCCGAGCAGCCAAAATAAGCAAAATGATCGCGGCGTTCGCGATATTCTGTTTTATGATAAATGATGCCGTCTTCGACTTCAACTTCGCCAATATTGAAGTTGCGTTGGTAATTGGTCGCATCGTCTTGGGCATCCCACAAACAAAATTCAATGCTGGAAAACAGGGAAATATTCGCGGCAGCAGCACGTTGATTGGTTAACGTTACCTGCCAAATTTCAAGATTTTCATTGAGCGGCACAAAATAACGTGTACGACTTTGGATGCCATTTTTGCGTGAGGCAATGGTCGTGTATCCCATGCCATGCCGACAGCTATAATCCTCTAAATCTGTGCGCGTCGGCTGCCAGCTTGGAGACCAAAAATCGGCCGTGGCATCGTCGCGCACATACAAATAACGACCACCGGTATCAAATGGCACATTGTTGTAGCGATAGCGCGTCAAACGCCGCAATCGCGCATCCCGGAAGAAGGAATAGCCACCGGCTGTATTCGAAATCAAACCAAAATAATCCTGACTGCCCAGATAGTTTATCCAGGGCAGCGGCGTGTCTGGCCGCGTAATCACATATTCACGTTGTTCATCATCAAAATAACCAAATCGCATCTTTTTATATCCTTTTACAAAAGTCGCCCAGAGCTGCACAGACAACGCACGGAGTTTAGGGAGAGATTTAGGGCTGACGATTTAATAACTGACTGAAATGCATCGTCATCCTTTTTTACCGCAGCTATCACGGATAACAAGCTCTGTCGGCAACAATAATCTACGCGGCGGATCAACGCCGTTTTGTAACATATCAAGCAGGTTTTCAGCCGCCAATTTTCCAACTCGCTGGATGGGTTGGCGCACTGTCGTTAAAGCTGGTTTTTCGAGGGCGGCCAGCGCCAGATCATCAAAGCCAACGATAGCAATTGTATCCGGCACACCGATTTGGGCTTCACGTAAAGCACGTAAGGCACCTTGCGCCATGGCATCGGAAGCAGCAAATACGGCATCCGGTGAATGGCTTAAAAGCTGCTGCATGGCTGCATAACCGGAAGCTTCTGAAAAATCGCCGCGCACGATCAAGTCCGGGTCAATTTGCAAGCCGCGTGCTGCGAGGGCTGTGGTGTAACCTTGTAAACGATCGATGGCGGCTCTAACATCTGCGGGGCCAGCTATTGTGGCGATGTGTTTGTAGCCGAGGTTCATGAGATGGGTAACGGCCGTTGTTGCCCCACCCACATTATCTACATCCACATAACTCACATCCGGCATGTCAGCAGTTCGCCCAATGGCAACAAATGGCATATCGCTGTCTTTCAGTTGGTCTAAAAGGGTATCGCCGCTAACCATCGACGTGATAATCACGCCGTCGACAAACCCCTGATTCAATACACGTGGATAGATTTTATTTTCCTCATCTTCGGTGTGGAATAAAAACAGGGACAGTACATAATCGTTCTCGTTACATACCAGGCTAATCCCCTGTATCAAACGCGGGAAATACGGGTCTGCAAATACAGATTGTACATTGCGCGGGATCACCAATCCAAGAATGGTAGAACGTTTGGACGCCAACGAACGCGCCGCCTGATTGGGCTGATAACCTGTCTCGTCAATCACCTGCTGCACACGTTCACGCACTTCTGGACGCACATTGACCTGATCATTAATTACACGTGAAACGGTGGACCGCGATACGCCCGCCAAAGCCGCAATTTTTTCGAGGGTTAATCTTGACATTGATACCCCTCCAGCCTATTTATTTTTTGCCTCGGACTTCGCCGCGAGCTCAGCCGAACGTTTTCACGGATTTTCACGGATTTTTATTTAGTCAGATCAAGTAATTTTTACAATAAAGTTCATGCTTGTGGGAGCGCTCCCAATTAGGTTATTATCGTATCAAATCTGTGAGATACTGTCAAGAATAAAGCCCGCTGCACATATGCTGCAGCGGGCTTTCTGGAGGAGGCAATCCGCAATAAAGAAATATTGGGTGCACAAATGAATGGGATGCAGTATGTCACCATCAATTGACACAGCATTCAAAATGATTCATTACGGTTTATAATGAGTATATGCTGTTTATGCAGATAACATTAGTGACAAACCTCACAAGCGTTTGTGACAAATATCACAAGCGAAACTTGAAAAGCACCCCACTTGATTGTGGGTAATAAAAATTGCAACGAATCACTTCAAATTATCGCGAAAACTGGATTTAATTTGGCAAAATTCGTGTCAACCTGATGCAAATATTAAACAGATGGTATGGGACCATTTAACGCTTTGGCTACATGATGGACAAGCCGTTCGGCAACGGCCGTTTTGCTCAATAAACCCATTTCTTCAACCACCCCTGCTGAACTCAACAGCAAAACGCGATTTGTATCCACTGCAAAACCGGCGCCGGCGGCTAACACATCATTCACAGCGATGAAATTTAATCCTTTGCGCAGCAGTTTGTCACGGCCGTATTCATAAGCATTATGTGTTTCGGCGGCAAAACCAAGCACCACTCGTGGAAAACCAGTTTTGTCACGGGTGGTTTTGACTGCCGAGAGGATATCGAGCGTGGGCTGCAAACCAATCGCCAGTCCCCAATCATCGGTCTCGGTCTTTTTGATCTTGCGCTCGGAATGGCTTTGGGGTGTGAAGTCAGCAACGGCCGCTACCATAAACAGGACATCAGCATCTCCAATCGCGCCACAGGTCGCTTTGCCCATTTGCTCTGTGGTTTCAACCGCGACCACCTCCGCGCCTAACGGCAGTGGTTCATTGATCGGCCCAGCGATCAGCGTAACCCGTGCTCCGGCATCCAAGGCCGCCTGCGCCACTGCCAGCCCTTGTTTGCCCGTCGATCGATTGCTGATGAAACGCACGGGATCAAGCGCCTCGCGTGTAGGACCTGTGGTGACGACGACATGACGGCCGTTTAACACCCCACCCTCTGCCAAAATTAAGCGTGCCTCAGCAAACAACTGCTCAGGTTCCAGCATACGACCTAAACCGCTCAAACCAGAGGCCATTCGCCCTTCTGCCGGTCCGGCAAAACGCACGCCACGCGCTTGTAAACTGGCAACATTTGCCTGTGTTGCCGCATGTTGGTACATGCCGCCATCCATTGCAGGTGCGACCAGAATCGGACAGCGTGCCGCCAAAGCTGTGACAGCTAACAAGTTATCGGCCAAACCATAGGCCAATTTTGCCAGGGTGTTGGCGGTTGCCGGGGCGATAATCAGCAGATCGGCCGTTTCACCCAGCCCCACATGGCGTACATGCTCATCCAACGCCCACATGTCATTGAACACGGGGCGCCCTGTAACCGAACGAAAGGTCAGTGGGCTGACAAACTGCTGCGCGGCAGCAGTCATAATCACATCCACCTGCGCGCCAACCTGAGTTAATTTAGATGCAAGGTCGACAGCTTTATAACATGCGATGGAGCCTGTGACACCGAGTACGATTTTTTTGTCTTGCAAGAGGGCTATAGGTTCCATAGCATTACTCCAATTTTTACAATTATATTGGACACTGACGTTTTTTATTTTACCAGAAAAGGATGCGGCGTGACGTGTTTGTCAACAGCGGCGCGTTGCGCTGCTTGTTTGACTGCTTTTTGAATACTGCTGTGGTAGAACGATCCTGCCTCCCTTTGCCATCACGCACAAGCAACCGCACTTTATCTCTAACCTGGTCTAGCAGTTTCGGTTTTTGTGGCTTCATAACGATTTGGAAAAACGCACAATCAAGCTTATACTAAAATCGCTTTTTGGCACTGATAACTGTTTTGAAACGATGCTTGTTTTTATGCCTGCTTATCGGTTTATACGGCTCTCATGCGGGATAAATCCCTTGTTTGAAGCTTATAAAGCAATTTCTGCATAAATTGATATGATTTCGTGGTTTATACCGCAAAAAACGCATGATAACAAATTAAACAGCGATATCAGACCGCACACGTGCAGGCTAATATATGTTGCACGAAACATACGTTCTAATTTCGCGTCAAACGCAGAGATTTTCTCTCATTTTTCCAGTGGCAGCGGCGTAAATGTTAAAAACATTATCCCCACCGCAAAGCAGCATTGAAACGGAAAAACCAGCTTATGAACTGGCTGATTTTTTCCGTCTGTATGGAGATGATTACCAGCGCCAATATCACGTTTCACACGAACAGCGACTGGTCATGCGCGATATTGTCCAGTGCCGCACCGCCGCGCTGGGCGGACATGTAGATACATGTGATACCTGCGGCGGCTTGCGTATCTCCTACAACTCCTGCCGCAACCGCCACTGCCCAAAATGCGGCGCATTGGCCAAACTGGCATGGCTGGAAAAGCAAAAAGTACATTTGTTACCCACCCCCTACTTCCATGTTGTCTTCACCATTGATCATCTATTCAATCCCTTGGCGCGTGTCAATCAGAAGCAGATTTACAACCAACTCTTTGCCAGTGCCGCCGTTGCGCTCAAAGCATTTGGTCAAAAGTATCTGGGCGGTGAAATTGGCTTTACGAGCATCTTGCATACCTGGGGACAAACGCTGACCGAGCATATCCATTTGCACTGCATTGTCACAGGTGGTGCGTTAAGGCACGACGGCCAAAGCTGGCAAGCAACTAATCCCGACTATCTGTTTCCTGTCGTTGAATTATCAGCGCAATTTAGAGACGACTTTTGTACCGGTATGCAAAAGCTGTTTAACAAAGGACAGTTCACTTTTGCCGGACAATGTAAGCATTTAGCGAATTCAACGACTTTTCGGCAGTTGATCACCCAAACACGGGCGAAAAAGTGGCAAGTCTATGCCAAACGGCCGTTTCACGATGCAGCCCAAACGCTGGATTATCTAGGACGTTATGTGAACCGCATTGCGATCAGCAATAATCGAATTCTGGATATCGACAACGGCTATGTGCGCTTCAGCTATCGCGATTATAAAGCAGATGGACAGCAAAAAGAGATGCGTTTACCGGCGGTGGAATTCATACGCCGTTTTTTGCAGCATGTGCTGCCCAAACGCTTTGTGCGCGTGCGCCATTACGGGCTGCTGGCACCACGCTACCGCAGCGGCAAACTAGCCCGCTGCCGCGCTCTGCTGGGTGCATATCATGAAACAAAAACCGCACCGACAACGACAGATGAGCTATTGAGTGACATGTTGGGCCACGACCCAGCACAATGTCCCTTATGTGGCGTTGGTAAAATGGACTTGTTGGAGACATTAGCAGCGCACCCCACGCGGCGCAAATGGCAGTTGGCTGTGCAATAAACACAAAATCAGGGGATAGATGCGTCAATTGGCCTCAAAAAGGGACAAAACTAGACAAAACTGGTATATAATGGGGCCGTATCAGTGTAGATCAAAGATTAGGGTAATGCGAGACTGCCATGATGGAACAGGTTTTGGGGCAAACACACAGGTCAGATAAGCACATGATAACCCCATAGCCATCGTCATCTGCAGTTCGTGCAACAAAGCTTACACCAGACACAGTGATGTCGTAAACATGAGCGTATTATTACTCAGAAGTGATCGTGTTTGTTGACTGTGCTGGTGAAGCAAGCTTTGGGCGGCAAATAACGTAAGCCTAACATTGCTTGAATAATGCGTCAGACGAGATTTTTTTTAACAATTTCTCAGGACCATTCGTAAAATTTGCCTCATCTTTTTTGCGAGGATTAGTGTCCGGTCTATGCGTAATTCTTATGACTATACCAAAATTCGATTTTTAAAAACCCGGTTTCTTATGAGCAGGGTTATGCTGTAAAATGTGTGCTTCGAGTTATGACTGACTGCCTGTGAATTAATTTTTGGATAGCTCATGAACCAAGCAAATCTGCGAGAACAACTTGCAAACTACTTCAATGAAAGTGAACTAAACGATCTTTGTTTTGACCTAAATATTGATTACGAAAATCTTCCGGATCAAACCAAACAGGAAAAGGTGCGGGAATTAATCATATATTGTCAGCGCCATAGGCTTATGGAAGAACTCATAATGCGCTGCCAGGAGCTGCGTCCACAAGTATCATGGGAATACACGAAATTTAATCATCCAGAAATCGAGGAAGACCAGCGGGCAAAAAGGATGAACCCGGCATTGATATTAAGCATACTTATGGGCATGTTTGTGCTTGTAATGTGTGCAGTCACGATTGCTTATTTGCTCCAGAACTCCATATTTGCTTCAACTTCACCGTCGATTGAGGACAATGAAGGTTCAATTGAAAGTACATCTGTCTCAACCCCCAATCTGCCTCCCCTTTCTTCCTCCCTTGAAGTAACACGTTCAATTGAAGCACCTTCAATAATTCCAACATCAACGGTGATTACACGACCGGTTGAACTGCCCGATGGTGCATCAGTTAAAATGATAAGCCCTTACGGGTATGAGTATCAATACACGATCTTGTCTGCGCAGCGGGAGTCACTGCCCCCGGATAGCTATCTGCTCCATCTACGCATCAGAGCCTGGTCAGATCAAAGTGGCGGTTTGAACTTGATGAGAAATTCATTCCGTCTTGTTGATGGTGATCGCAAATTGGCACCCGTGAATTTTCTGAACGAAGTAGTTGCGCAAAATGCAACTGGTGATGGAGATGTCAAATTCGAGATTGATAGCTCGCTTGCAGAAGCAGTACTGGTGATCACGGCAGGCGCTGACTTTCCAGGAAATTCGAAAGAATTACGGCTTCTCTTTCCTTAGAGCGCTCAACAAAATACATGTCGCATAAGGCACTTCTCGCTGTAATTGAAATTGGCGACTTGCCCTTTCCCAGTCGTTTTGGAACTATAGGCGACGGCCGTTGCGATGAACAGGAAAAACATGGTCATCGCAAAATGCCGCCCAACAATGCTTGGTGCGACCTGAAAAGTCGCTTGTTTAGCTGCTGAGACGTAACCAAAAAGCGGACTCAGCCTGATGTTCTGCCATCAGTACCCT
>JAGRDI010000189.1 GCA_020432765.1 Anaerolineales bacterium
GCTGGTCGGGTAAGGAAGTGACATTGCTGTCACTCCCTCCCCTGAGAACGGTACGTGCGATTTTCATCGCATACCGCTCAAGCCTTTCAAACGCCCTGCGAAACAAGACGCGGCTTTTCAACATGTAAACCACGACAGTGTACCTGCTGGTGACAAGTTGGGTGTAAGAGTACCCGATTGTGCAAGCCATCGCTACCACCATGAACTCGCCAAACGATATGATGACTGTGCCATCCACTCAGTTTGGTGATTTTCTGATCGCACACTGGACACATTCCCTGCTGTTCAAGCCATAAAGAGTGCAGTGATTGTTTACCTTCCAGATGGGAGACCATCTTTCTGTCAAATCGCTGTTCAAAATAGCTTTCCCAAGCTGGGTCAAAGGGATTGGCTGCCGACCTGACCTTGATATGACGTTGAATCGGAATTCGCGCCAGTGGCACAAGGTAAATCGGTTGCATATTTCCATTTCTATCCCGCTTAATGCTACCAGAGAAAAACCAGCGACGCCGCCCATGAGGGGGGAAGTATCGTTGGCGAATCCATGTAGTCGATTTCTGAGGATGACGGCGCCGCGCCCACTGCCAGAGAGCAAAGAAGATTTGGCGTTCAGCCGAGACAAAGATACGTTTGCTGACCACATGGCGATGATAATTTGCCCAACCACGAATCACTGGGTTGAGAATCGCTATCAGTTCACCAATTGTCACATGCAAATGTGAATGGATGGTACGGCGTATCTTATCCAGAAATGAATGCACACTATCCTTGCTTGGTTGGATGATGAGTTTGTCTTTGAATCTGCGAATGGTTTGTCCGAGAAAATCAAAGCCGTCTTCGAGATAGGTGATGTGAGTTTTGGTTGGCGACAACAGTAACCCCCGTTCACCCAAGAATTTTTCCACGATTGGTTTGACTTCATCCTCCAACAGCGATTTCTCACGTGCTGAAATGATAAAGTCATCCGCATAGCGCACCAAATAGACACTTTGGCGTTTGTGGCGCGGGAAGTGTCGCCGTAATTCTGCCTCAAGGCCATCTAGCGTTAGATTCATCAATACAGGCGAAATGATACCGCCTTGAGGTGTCCCTTTTGTTGTGGGTAGGAACGATTGTTTATCAATGAACCCTGCTTGCAGCCACTGTTGTAGAATCGGTTTTTCGATGGGAATGTGCTGCATGAGCCAATCATGATTGATTTTGTCAAAGCAGCTTTTGATGTCCGCTTCCAAAATCCATCGCGCCGGATTGCGATTACCAAAGATGGTAAAACAATGTTCAATCGCGTCGGCGGCACTGCGTCCCGTGCGAAATCCGTAGGAACTGGGGTCGCCTGTCATTTCTGCGATGGGGTCAAGCGCCAGCTTGTAGAGAGCTTGCATCGCTCTGTCTTTCATCGTGGGGATGCTTAACGGCCGTTTCTTCCCATTCTTCTTGGGGATGTAAACACGACGAAGCGGTTGGGCACAGTAACCGCGTTGACGCAGTGATGCAATCGCCGTTCTCTTACTTTCTGGTGTTGACCAGGTAACCCCGTCAACACCAGCGGTACGTTTGCCCTGGTTTTCTGTCACTCGTCTGACGGCAAGGGCTTTACCGCTAAACGAGTGGGTCAAGAGGCGTTGCAATGCTTTTACCTTGCCCCATCTCTTTTCCTGAATCGCCTTCACAATACGGGTTTGCAGTCGTTTCACGTTGCGGGTGACTGTTTGCCACTCAATATCATGCCAACCGTCCGCAACAAGGGTAGGCGCACCAGTTAATGATTGGGATTCGAGGGTGGCGTTCGCTATCGCCAATTGTTTCATTACCGCCATCTGCTTTCCTACCTGCAACGATTTCTCAAACGCTCCTGTGATGAAAGACCTGCTGGAAGTCTGCCCGCTTTCGCGCGGGGCTAATGTTGAACCCCTATCCCCGCCATTACAGCGTGGCCTTTGCTTTCTCCAGCTTCCTTTACCCGCTGTCTCATCGGTTGGTCTTGCGACCGCTCTACCCATAGGGAAGACATCGGGCTTACCCTGTTCCGCTTGCTTACCAGAGTGGGTTAGGTTCCATCTACTACGCCGAGGGTGCAACATCTGCGGTAGGTATCGCTTGAGTACTTACACCTGACCCTTCACTTTTTAGTCCAAGTGTCTCAGCAGGTTTCACTTGTTCCAACTCACGACGCTTAAAATGGTTCATGTACATTAACCATACCACTCGACCCTAGCCCGCAATCCGCTTTCCTGCTGGCAGATAACGACACATTGTTCCGACAGCTTCACACCCCGCAATTACTCGCAACGCATGTGTCGGTAGGGTACTGATGGCAGAACATCAGGCTGAGTCCGCTTTTTGGTTACGTCTCAGCAGCTAAACAAGCGACTTTTCAGGTCGCACCAAGCACTGTTAGGCGGCTAATCTTGAATCTATGCTCTTAGCTTGCCATGCTAAATCCAAAATCCCTTCTCATTTCAAAAAACATTGGATCATATATTCCGCTTCGCGTTGACAGAAATGTTTGAGAGGCTGAAATAGATTGTCTACGTGCTAAACTAAAAGCTTCACTAAACAACATGCCTTGCCCAAGACCATGATAAAAAGAATTTTCAAATGTATTAGCATAATTGACTTCAAGGTTTTCTGTAGATGCAATTAAGGCACCAATGTCAGTTTTTCTAAAAGCTGATACTAACTGAACAGAATTACAGGTATCAACGTAAAGTAATTTCAGCCCAAACCCATTGAGCAAGGTGAAAAAATCATCAAAAGGAATTGGCTGATCATTTACCAAAATTCCGCGTGAATCAACATTCGTGTATAAATGAATTCCATCATAGCCAGAATTTAGTAATCCTTGAATATTAGCTTTGTCGAAGAATTGCAGTTTAGTTACTGTGACAAACATCGACCGGAAATCAGCCAATTGACTTGCAGGTTCATGTCCATATACTGTTTTATGAAATTCAACTGAATAGCCACTAAGTAAAAGAATGCGACCTGCATTGGGGTGAGTTATCTGAGGTATGCGATGTGTCTCTATAACTTCATCACCTATTTCAAGACTAATCTCAGCGAAGAAATCTGACGATTTATCTGGGTTGTATTTATTTATAGGAAAAGCAAACTGTAACCCGACTGTTTCTCCTACAGCTTGAAATTCGCTTAGTCGAAATTTAATTCCCTGAAAATCAGAAAGATAAACAACTTCGTAAGGCTTTCGCTCAATCCCACTTGTGCGGGAATATGATGCTTCAGCAAAAAACGATCCACCACCTGAGAATGAGTTTTGTTGCGAGAAAGTTTCTTGAAGTGCATCACCCATTCTCACCATGTTAGATAGCGATATTCCTTGACTTGGGCGAATTCTAATGCTCACATCCTTATGCTCGCCTTTTGAGAATAAAACTGGCACTACAAGAAACATAGGGTTTTGGGTTCCCTGGAACTCAGCTCTGAGTCCTTCAGAGACAATATTAATTGATGGGCGACTCTTTATCATATCTACCAATTTCTCCGATTGTTTTTGTGAAGTCCGCCTTTCAGTTGCTTAAGCTGAAAACTCGTTTCCTTTGGCGCGTCAACTGCAAGCCCTGCTAGGCGGCAACAGGCAAATCTTTTTGAAGTTACTAATTTTTCCTAATAGCTTTTGCAACTAATAGGATTTTGCCCACTCATCAATATCAACTGTAAACTTCTTGCTGATAAACTCGTTTCCAATAGCCGTTCTGAAACAAGCTCTAATTGATTCTCGACCTGTATGACCTTTTTCTTTCAATGTAAATGCAACTTCTCTTAATGGTGTCCAAAATGTGGCACTATTGCCAGGTGGCAACTCAAATGGAATTCTCTCCGTTCCCTCAATACCTCTAATAAAGACTAATTTACGTTTTTTCAACTTAATTTCAACTGCCGTTATCTTGACAACTTTTTCTCCAGGGTTTGCAATCTCAAGTAGGAGCATTAAGTCACTCGTCTCCGGTCCCAAAGCCAACAATCCATTAGATATTTTTGCATCTAATCTAGGTGACTTATCCTTGCGATCAACATAAAAATTGTAGATTGAAAGGATAAGCCCAACAACTGCTACTAGTGCTGTTAGAATTGTAGTGACTTCGTTTATTGAAATTGTCATTTAATATGCCTTGTTCATTGTCTGGTACCCGTAGTTCTATAAAATGTACGCAATCATTGAGAAAAAGTCTTAATGTCCGCCGTTCAGTTGCTTAAGCTGCGCGCTCGTTTCCTTTGGCGCGTCAGCTTTAAGCTGTTGTTAGGGCGGCGTTTTGGACTGTAGAACGGCCTTAAATAACCAAGAATTTTCATATTCAGCACAACGCAACTTTACATAAGCCGCCCTAACATATATTAGCATGCACGCTTGCTTGCGAAAATAACTGTTTGATTTGTTAGCATGCATGTTTTGCGGTATAAACCATCAAATCATATCAAATTTATGCAAAAATTGCTCAATAAGATTCAAACCAGGGGTTTATCCGGCATTACTGCTGTATAAACCATTAAATACGCATAAAAACAAGCATCGTTTCAAAACAGTCAAAACATCAAAAGAAGCAACTCTAGTATAAGCTTGATTGTGCGTTTTTCCAAATTGCAGGGGCGCTTGCATATTCGATATTTTATTCTCTTTTCGAGACCAATTTCACGAACGAAACGAATTCAGATGGCCTTAATTTATGTCATTCGAGTTGATTTGTGGCAGAAATTAAAATATACGATTGACCTGGTCTTGCAAGCACTCGCTGGTTGAATTTTCGCCAACGGCCGTTTCTCCCTTATACTTACCCCCATGCAAACAAACCGACAACATCTCCCTCTTCGTCATTTGCCTCCAACGGCCGTTCCTTTTGGCTCGACAGAATTAAACGCCGGTCTGAACGCTGACCCAGCCAGCCTGCATGCGTTTCGGGCTAAGTTGGCCCGCTATTTCGGTACACCGGATGCCTTTTTGGCCGCGTCTGGGCGCACGGCCTTCTTTCTGCTGCTCAGTGGGCTGTCGGCGGAAAGCCCCACCCGTGCCGAGGTCGTGCTGCCAGCGTATACCTGCCCCGCACTGGCAAAAGTGATTTTGGATGTGGGGCTGACGCCAGTTTTTGTCGATATAGAGCCGAAAACATTTGGTTATGAGATGGAGGCGTTGACAACGGCCGTTTCACCCCAAACACTCGCCATCATCGTCGTCCATCCTTTCGGCATCCCACAGCCGGTCGCACCGGTCAACACATTGGCCCACGAACAGGGCGCCGTGGTCATTGAAGACGCAGCCCAGGCGCTGGGTGCAAGATGGGACGGGCAGCCAGTCGGGGTCGAAGGGGATTTCGGATTGTACAGCCTGGGGCCAGGCAAACCACTGTCCACCGGGGGCGGGGGCATCGTAGTCAGCAGCAAACCCGAAAACCAGGCACGTCTATCTCGTTGGTGGGCGGAATTGCCCCAACCGGGACGCATAACCTCTGCCCTAGCCTTGCTGCGCCAGGTGGCTTTACAACTGGCTTTTCATCCAACAGGTTGGTGGGTGGCCACACGAGTAGGTGTGCAAAAAATCGGCGAGGGGGAAGCCAGTTGGGGATACCGGGTGCGTGGGCTGACGACTGTACAGGCGGGCGTTGGCACGGCACTGCTGTCGGATTTGACCACGATCAACAACTGCCGTCGCGAGAATGCAGCGGCGATCCTGGCCGGATTGGTAACCGGCAAGCGCCTGCGCAAAGTGCGTGTGGCAGCAGCGGCCGTCCCCATTTATCTACGTTTACCCATCTTGACCGGCAGCCTGGAAGGGCGCGAACAACTCTACAAGCGGCTGTGGAATGAAGGCATTGGCGTAGGACGGATGTATACACGGCCGTTGCCCGCCATCTTCCCGGGTTATGCGCAGAAACGCTTTCCGGGTGCGGAAACTATCGCCCAGCGTCTGCTCACCCTGCCGACGCATCATTATGTTGCGGCTGAGGATATCAACCGCATGTGCCGGATTTGCAGCAGCAGGCTTTACAGCAGTTGAAATTGTTTTGAATTCCCCCCCAAAAGCATCCAATATGATGAGTAATACCAAATTGGGTGCTAAACATGCACCCTTCACTTTATGCTACTTGCGCTAGCTGCGACGCGGGAAGCGTGTTAACACAGTTGCGCTGTCGGGCATGGGCATACGTGTGC
>JAGRDI010000190.1:0-3344 GCA_020432765.1 Anaerolineales bacterium
GATGCCGATCCCCAAAACATAGATGCCCAAATTGCCGGCTTTGAAGAAGCTGGTGCCGTTGTTTTTCGCAAAACGAGTGAAGTCGTTGCCTACGTCAGTCAACGAATGCAGCCGCAGATTACTTATGATTATCCATCTTTACCCAATGCCCATTTTGGCGACCAATTAGCGGCAATTAATGTTGGTTTGGAATCTTTCTACGACAGTTTGCAAAGCCAGGGCGGTGAAGCGATCCAGGTGGATTGGAAGCCACCAGCCGGAGGCAATGAAAAGCTCATGGCGATTTTGGCCATGATGAAGAGTTAGTTGGTGCCCGCTGTGCATTGACAAGAACACCGCGCATCAAGTGTGGTTAAGTAGATTGACAAAAAACCGGAATGGTTTCATAATGGTTTCAATGCGATTTGGATTGATAAAGAGGTGATCCTTGGCAACAATAACCATAAAAAATATTCCCGATGATTTATACAATGAACTAAAGCTGCGTGCTGCACGTAACCGCCGCAGCATAAATAGCGAAATAATTATGCTCATCGAGCGTAACTTTCGCAGCTACAAACCAAACCCTGAAGAAATAGAGATGCAGGCGCGTAAAATTAGAGAAATGACAGCCCACTATTTTTTGACTGACGAAGAACTGAATCAGGCTAAAAATGAGGGGCGACCATGATCGTCGCCGATACAAATCTCATCGTTTATTTTTACATTTTCGGGGAATACACAGACCTGACTGCGCAAATTCACGCGAAAGACCCGGTTTGGATAGCGCCGTACCTGTGGCGCAGCGAATTCAGAAATACAAGTTTGTCATATTTGCGAAAAGGGCTGCTAAGCTATCCACAAATATTGCAAATCAATGAAGCGGCTGAAACGATGATGTATGACAATGAATTTCATGTACCCTTGAGTGACGTATTACGGCTTGCAAACATGAGCACCTGTTCGGCTTATGATTGTGAATTTGTAGCTTTGGCTCAGGAATATGGTGTACCTTTGGTAACGGCCGATAAAAAAGTTTTGAGCGAATTTCCAAATGTAGCACTGTCACCAGCCAAATTTGTATCATAAAGTGATAGGGTAAGTTTGCATGCTTGCCCTATTTTGTTTGAGGAGCAAATGATGATTGATATTCAAAAAGCGAATGAAACGGCCGTTAACCGCATGATGACTGCACGACCGATACTAAAAACCGTCGCCACTGCCCGCGATGTCATTCCCGGAATGCGCGATAAACTGCTGTTGCATGCCGGTCCGCCGATTACCTGGCAGCGTGCCTCCGGCCCCATGAAAGGCGCAATTATCGGCGGCATATTGTTTGAAGGGTGGGCGCGTGACGAAGGCAGCGCAATCGAACTGGCCGAAACCGGTGCCATTAAATTGGAACCCTGTCACGAACATGATGCAGTTGGTCCTATGGCGGGTATCACGTCCCCATCCATGAAAGTCTATGTTGTTGAAAACGTCACCCATGGTAACATGGCCTATTCCAATCTTAATGAAGGGTACGGCAAAGTGCTGCGTTATGGTGCTTATAGCACGGAAGTGTTAGACAAATTACGTTGGATGAATGATGTGATGGGACCGGTTTTGGCCGAGGCGCTCGTGTTAAGTGATGGCCTGGATATGCGTGCTTTGTTAGCAGAATCACTGCATATGGGCGACGAAGGCCACAATCGCAACAAAGCTGGCTCTATCATGTTCACGACCAAACTTGCACCCCATATTGTCAATACTGATGCCACTGATGCTGTAAAAGCAGAAATATTACAGTTCATGGGTGAGAATGCATTAACTGTGTTGAATCCGGTGATGGCGGCGTGTAAGGCGATGGCCGATGCTGGGCATGGCATTGAAGGCAGCACAGTCATGACCGTTATGGCGCGTAATGGCACCGATTTGGGCATTCGTGTCAGCGGCTTAGGGGATCAATGGTTTACCGGCCCGGTGGGTCAGCCGGATGGCCTCTACTTCCCCGGCTTTACGGCTGATGATGCCAGCGGCGACATTGGCGACAGCACGATTACGGAGACGGCTGGTATTGGTGCATTTGCGATGGCCTCGGCTCCAGCAATCGTTACCTTTATCAGCGGCACGCCCGAAATGGCGATCAACACCACCTTAAAGATGTATGAAATCACAACGGCCGAACACAACGCATTCTCTATTCCGGCTTTAGGTTTTCGCGGCACACCGGTTGGTGTCGATATCCGCAAAGTGATTGAACTCGGTATACGGCCGCAAATCAACACAGGCATTGCCCATCGTGAACCTGGTATTGGCCAGGTTGGCGCTGGTCTGGTTCTGCCGCCGATGAATGTGTTTGAAGATGCGCTGCTGGCTTATGCACAAAAATATCTAACTTAATGCCACCGAATGAATTCAGCGGCTGCTAAGGAAAACATGTTGAAACGTGTTTGTTGTGTTTGCAATATGTTTCAACATGTTTGATTTTGCAGTCTGTGAATCCATTCACAGTTTTGAGGAGCAAATATGGAACCCCAAGCAGTAATTGAGCTACTAAAAGACGCTAAATGGTATGATTTGACGATGGGATGCAGCATTTTTACACCACCCTGGCCAGGTGAGAAGGCGTTGGAAGTTCATTTTTTCAAGCGGCTGACGGGCGCTTTTGGAGGTGGACAGGGTGCGAATGGGCAGTTGATCGAATGGAGCAACACAGTGGGTACACATTTGGTTGGTGAACGCGCTTTCCATTCTGGTGCGCGTGCCATTGCCGATATTCCGCTGACAGATTTGTGCGGCCCTGGTGTGATCGTCGATATTTCGGATGCCGTCTCGGATTATAGTTTGTATACGCCGGAAATGATCACAGAACGTGTTGAAGTCAAAGCGGGCGACATCCTGATTATTAACACAGGCTATCATCGCTACGCCTGGGATCAGCCGGATGTGTTTAATGAAAAAGCGCAAGGCGGTGTTGAGAACAAGGAATTTGGCTTTTTACTGCGCCACCCAGGTCCCTCGCCAGATTTTTTCCAATGGGCGCTGGATATGAAACTCAAGCTGATCGGTGTGGACTGCGGCTGTGCCGAACATCCAATGAATACCAATTTGCGCACGATGCATGCGCGTGAATTTGAGAAGGCTGAGGCGAAACTGCTAGAAACACATGGCAAATCGTGGGATGAGCTATTTCCACCGGAGCCGTATTATGAGATGACACATCTCGCGATGCCCAAAGCGGGTTTGCTGCTGGTGGAATCGTTGGGCGGACAAATTAATGAATTGGCCAATCAACGCGCCTGGATCATGATTCAGCCGATCCCGTTTATGGAAGTAGGTACGTCATGGTGTCGGGCTGTAGCTTTGCAAGCACCGGATGG
>JAGRDI010000190.1:3450-4851 GCA_020432765.1 Anaerolineales bacterium
CTGACGGTCAATTACACGAAGCGGGTAGGTGGACAGTACTTTGGCATGGGGCGCAATGGTGAGATTTGTCGTGCGAGTTTCCATCTGGCGTCACATATGGATGGCGAGAAACATTTTTGGGCCAACGGCCGTACCATTGGTCAAACCCCACTCGATTATTGGCATGGTCCCGGCGCCGTCGCTGATATTTCTGAATTGGTCAGCAATTCGAGTGTCTACACGCCTGAAATGGTCGAAAGTGTGGTGGATGTGCAGCAGGGCGACATTTTGATTATCAAGACTGGCTGGCATCAATACGGCTGGAATAGTCCCGACTCCGATGAGTTCCGCTACATGATCAAACATCCAGGCCCCTCACCTGATTTTGCCGATTGGTGTTTGCAGAAAGAGATCAAATGGCTGGGTGTTGACTGCGTGGCGATGGAACATCCGATGAACACGATTCAACGCGACTGGCATCCAAAAACTTTCGAGGAAGCCAACCAAAAGCTAATCGAGCAGTATGGTGCTGATTGGGATGAGGTTTATCCGTTAGACAAATATTACCAGGATATGCACTTGAATTTGTTCCCGAAGGGCATCGTTCATGCGGAAAATTTGGGTAACCAACTGGCTGAGATGAGCAACGGCCGTTACTACCTGGCTTGCTTCGTCCAAAAAGGAATGGAACTGGCTTCTTGCTGGGGGCGCTTCGTGGCATTCGTGTCGAAAAAAGAGAAAAACTATGGCTGAAAAAAGGTATTTCGGTAAACGCATAAAGCGGAATGAAGATCCGCGCTTGTTGACGGGGCAGGCATTGTTTACGGATGATGTCAATTTGCCTAATATGGGTCATGCGGCTTTTGTGCGCAGTCCATATGCCCATGCGCGTATATTAGGTATTGATGTATCGGCCGTTACCGAAAAAGAGGGTGTCATTGCTGTATACACGGCCGAATCCTTAAAAGGCTTATGGAAACATGGTCCATTATTGGTGAACCCGCCACCAATCAAAGACAGTGTGTTTAACGAGCGTATGCAAGTGGCCCTGGCTAGTGATAAAGTGCGCTATGCCGGCGAACCCGTGGTGATGGTTGTCGCGGAGAGCCGCTACATTGCCGAAGATGCTGTCGATGAAATTTGGGTGGATTATGAGCCATTAACGGCCGTTGTCGATCTCGAACAAGCCCTCCAAGAAGATGCACCTCTTGTGCATGAAGATATTGAGTTCATACCCGGTGTTGGGGCTAATGTAAATGCTCATGCCATACAAGTTAAGGGCAGTGGGGAGCGTTTTGATGCCATCGCCGCCAAAGCCGCCCACGTCGTGAAACGCCGCTTTTATTATGACCACGGCACGGCTGCTGCCATGGAAAATCGTGGCATCGTCGCTGATTGGGATCATCGTGCCGGTCGTTTAAC
>JAGRDI010000191.1 GCA_020432765.1 Anaerolineales bacterium
CAGGCAGATGGCACATTGCAGTTGGGCTATGTGGAATATTATAAGGGCAAAAACCTGGGACCGATTCGTGAAAGCTTGATCGGGGGCGCGCCGTTGATTGTGGGCACGGCCGTTATCCTGCTCATCGCCTTCAAAATATTTAGTGTGACGAATTTGGTAACGGCCGTGCAGTCCGGCAGCATTGACATCCTCACTTTTGCACTCAGAGACCTGTTCAACACACCTTACATTTTGCTGTGGATCTATCTCATCTTCGCCATCAGCAACGCCATGCTGCCCAGTAAATCCGACCGTCGCGCCTGGCCGGCCTTCATTATCCTCATGGTTGTGCTGGCAGTTGTTTTATATTTCCTCGGTTTAACAGATGAATTGATGCAAGGCTTAAAAAGACCGGCCGCCACCGTTTTTGGCTATCTCGGCATTGCCCTTTCGGTTGCGATTGGGGCCAATTTGTTCTTTATGTTTTGCATGGTGGTGGTGGAATGGGGGATCGGCCGACTGAAAGGTATCAGCGTCGTCTACGGTGCCTCTGGCGCATCAAAATCATCTTGATCCCAACCAACTTTATACAAACAAGAATCTGCATACGCACTCCAGAAGGTGGTAAAAAATACGCTACCAACCATTCGGGATAAAAGGACAACGCTATTCCCGCCTCTGGCGTGCAGCTTCAAACAAGATCACGCCAGCAGCCACAGCCGCATTTAATGATTCTGTTTGGGCATGCATGGGAATTGTAATCCGGTTTGCAGCCATTTGGACGGCCGTTGGGCCAATGCCATGCGCTTCACTGCCAATAACAAGTGCTGATGGCTGCTGCCAATCAACGGCCGTATACAACTCCCCATCCGCAACCACAGCCAATAACACCTGCATATCAGCAACGGCCGTTTGGATTTGCGGCCAGTTCCATTGACGCACGGGTAAACGTAAATGGGCGCCCATGCTGCTGCGCACAACCTTGGGGTTATAACTATCAACACAACCCGGACTTAAAAACACGGCCTCAACGCCTGCCGCGCCCGCAGTACGCAGTAATGTGCCTAAATTACCCGGATCAGTTACCCGATCACAGATCAAAGCGAAAGAGAGTGTTGACGGCAAAGGCAGTTTTGGCTGTGCAGCCACAGCCAAAATCCCTGACGGCGTTTCGGTGTCGCTCATCGCTGCCATAACAACATCATCGACTAAATAGCTTTCTGCCGGGAGTTCAATAGAAACGGCCGTTTCCAGCCATGCATCCGTATAAAAAACCCACCTGATCAAGCTGTGTTGGCCAAGCAGTTCATGAAACCAGCGTGAGCCTTCGACAACAAACGCTTTTTCGCGGGCGCGAAACTTGCGATCACGCTGCAAATGGCGCACAGTTTTAACTTTGTAATTTGATAGGCTAGAAATCATGCTTATAATTGTATCGGTTTTGAAAAGATGGGGTTAATATATTTGAGTCTTCGGTTACAGATTTGTTCAATCTTCTAGATTGGACAAATCTCGCATTAAAAAGGAAAGAAACAATATGCTGCAAGAATTAAAAGGCCTGTATAAAATTAGTCGTCCAGTTACAACCCTGACCGGGGCATTAGCTGTCTTATTGGGAGGATATGTAGCAGCTACAGGCGCATGGATCAGCATCGGGCTGGCTGTTTTAGCCACAGTTCTCGTTTCCGCGTCTGCCAACACCTGGAACGATTATCTAGATATCGAAATTGACCGTATCAATCAACCACAACGGCCGCTGCCTTCCGGCCAGGTCAAACCACGTAATGCCCTCATATTTTCTCTCATCTTGGCGGGTCTATCCCTGCTAATCGGTCTCTTCATTAACTTGCCGGCGCTCTTAATTATTATCCTTTCAAATCTATTACTCTTTATTTATTCCTGGAAGCTTAAAAGCACCGTTCTGCTTGGCAACCTCATCATCGCTTTTATTTCGGGCATGAGTGCCGTTTTTGGTGGTGTCGCAGCCGGCAATCCTCGTCCGACAATTGTATTATTTGTCATTATTTTTGTATCAATTTTGGGGCGCGAAGTACTCAAAACCATGGCCGATTATGAAGGTGATCTCAAAGAAAGTGTGCGTACCATTTCAACAGTTTGGGGGCGGCGTACTGCACGTTTTGTCTTCTACATTTTGGTCATTGCCACATTAATTACAATGCTGCTGCCCTATATTTTGTCCATATACAAACCAATTTACGGCTATATCGTCTTGTTAGGCGTCGTACCAGTCATCATTTATATTGCCTTCCATGTCAGCCGCCAGCGCAACGGCCAACAGTTAGAACGGCTTAGCCAAATAATGAAATATGATTTTTTCCTTTGGTTTGTGGCTGTGATTTTGGGTGCATCCGCCATCTAATATGCTGCATTTACAGATATGTTTGGATGGGACGTTCCCTTATGGCTGCTTAACAAATCAGACTCAAGTCAAAGTCAACGCCTACTTGCTCAGTTTTTCTAACGACAATTCTGCAAATTGAAATGTATCTTTGACAGACAAATCCCCACTACCTAAGCCTAAATACTGCACCGTCATAATCGCGTTTCCCTGGCGCAAAATAGCATGATCAACCTGTGCTTTTGTGTAAAGTGGTGCGTTAAATGAAGTCGAACGAATCGCAAAACTTTCCGTACCAATGCCATCCAATTTCAAATCATCCACTTCCCAATCAATTGTCGAACCATCGGTCAGCTCGCGGCTCCAAGTGTCACATTCCCCAGCCGCCGCTTGGTAGGACGCAAAAGCTGCCTGCGCGGCATCTTCATCTGCATAGACATATATCTGGTGTGTCAGAAAGGGGCCGGTGCCACCAAATTCAAATTCTGAACGGCCGTTAACCACATAACTACGCTCGATTTCACTACACAAAAACTTAATCGTCGCACTTGGCTCGCTTTCATCCAACGGCGTTTCCGACCAACCTGCAGGCAGATCAGCAAGCGTCAGCAAAGTTTGGCTAAGTTCAGCTTTACTAATTTGAGGATCAACAACATAATTCGTGCCACTACATGCCATCAAAAACAAAAAAAGGAACCCACAAACAAATGCAGTTCCTCTTTGCCAATTGCCCTTTGCCTTTAATACTATTAAGTCAAAATTCATTTAATCTCCAACTACTTTAGTCACCCGACTTTAGTCGCCCACGACATCCTCGCGCTTGGCAGATTTTCCAGCATGTTGGGTTAGGAACCAACTCTGACTGCTAAACAAATCTTCACCATCTTCGACAAAGTTATTACAAGGGACGTAACGGCCGTCCCCCTGCAACTCATACGCCTTCTCTGTATCGCGTAAATACACCATCAAAATATCATCTACAACACGACGACGCAAATCGGGATCTTCAATTGGGAAACAAACTTCGACACGGCGGTCAATATTGCGCGGCATCAGGTCTGCACTCCCCGTGTACATCGCCTCATCACCCAGATTGTGAAAATAATAAATACGGCTGTGTTCCAGAAAACGGCCGATCACACTAATCACACGAATATTCTCACTCACTCCCGGCAATCCAGGACGCAAAGCACAAATACCACGTATAATCAACTCTACACGCACACCAGCTTGAGAAGCGCGATACAATGCTTGAATAATCTCAGGGTCAACCAATGCATTTGACTTCGCAATAATATGCCCTTTTTTACCATGCGCAATCTCACGTTCAATAAATGCCAAAAGATTTTTGCGCAAACTCAAAGGCGCAACCAAGAATTTACGATATTCGACTTGTTTAGAATAACCTGTTAGAAAATTAAACAATTCGGATGCATCTGCCCCCAGATCTTCATCTGTACTCATTAACCCAATATCAGTATAAATGCGTGCGGTGATGGCATTATAATTTCCTGTTGAAAGGTGTACATACCGGCGTAGTCCATCCCGTTCGCGGCGCACAATCAGCAGCACCTTACAATGTGTTTTCAACCCAATCAGTCCATAAACCACATGAACACCAGCATGTTCTAAAGCACGTGCCCATTCGATATTGCTCTCTTCGTCAAAACGCGCCTTGAGTTCAACCAACACCGTTACTTGCTTCCCGTTTTCCCTTGCTTTCATGAGGGCATGCACGATCGGCGGATTAGGACCCACACGATAAAGCGTCATTTTAATTGCCAAAACTTCCTTATCTTCCGCGGCACGCTTAACCATATCAATGATAGGGATAAATGTATCATAAGGGCGGTGGATAAAAATATCGCGTTCGCGCAAAACCGAAAAAATGTTGTCATCAGGTGTTAAATATTCAGGCATCACCGATTTGAAATGAGGATCTTTCAATTCAGGGCGTTCTAATTTGTGCAATTCCCACAAACTGCTCAGCCCCAGTGGGCCTGTGGTCGTATACACATCATACTGACTAATCTCCAGGTTATGCATGAGGGTTTGGCGAATATCTTCTGGTGTATTTTCATCAATTTCCAGGCGGACAACCGAGCCAAAATGACGCTGTCGCAAATTTTCTTCCATTGTCAGCAATAAGTCGTCAGCTTCTTCTTCTTGAATTTCCATGTCGGTATTGCGTGTAATGCGGAAAGGATAGGCAGCCACAATCTCCATGCCCGGAAAGAGGCGATCCAAATTTGCGGCGATCACTTCTTCGACCCACACAAATTTTTGTTCGGTTGGTGTCAGCAGTTCATCTGGGGCAAGCGGCTTAAGCGGCACCAGGCGTGGTAAAATGGCGGGTACTTTGACACGCGCAAAATTGGTTTTTTGCGTATCAGGATCACGAATAACGACTGCCAAATTTAGGCTAAGATTGGAAATATGCGGAAACGGCCGACTAGGGTCAAAAGCGAGAGGTGTGAGCACCGGGAATATTTCGCGTTCAAAGTAACTGCTTAATTTCCGTTGGGTGCGGTTACCCAAATTTTTATATGCAAGCACCTGGATGCCTTCTGCGACTAACTGAGGGTATAATTGTTCACGCCATATACGATTGGCTTCGGAGAAGATTTGCGTGACCACACGGTAGATTGCCACCAATTGCTCACGCGGCGATAAACCATCAGCTTTGCCTTTGGTAATACCTAACATCATTTGCTGTTTGAGACCAGAGACGCGCACCATGAAAAATTCGTCCATATTGGAGCTGAATATGGCCAAGAATTTTAACCGTTCTAATAAAGGATGATCGGCATAACATTCTAGAAGTACACGCCGGTTGAATTCGATATGACTGAGTTCACGATTGATATACAAACTTGGATTATACAAGTCCATCACTTCAACTGTTTTCTCCGGCACTTCAAGCGCAGGTTTACCATTGCGTTTTGCTTCAATTTCGGGAGTAACGGCCGTATCTGTCATCTTTTACATCCTTTTTATTTGGTATCGAATCAGTTTTCATTTGAAACTCAAATGATGTCGCAATAAATATAGGTATCAATTTTTGGAGAATAAAACTCGATGAAATCATTATACATGATTTTTTTAATTTTGTTTATGGTAAGTTGTTCAAGCGCAACTGGAATCGCTGAGTTAAACCAAGACCCACGCGCTACAATTCCACCAGAATGGCTTACTAACCCACCAACGCCATTTATCACACGTGCACCAGATGGTTATCCGGTTGGGGACGCATTGGCGACAATCGCTGCATTTAACAATGCAAACCCGGTGGAAAATTCTCCCAGAGCAACTGTCCCGCCTCAATTAACATTGGCACCCACCCCGACACTCAATCCGCTGATCACGCCAACAGCGACAAATACGGCCGTTGCTACAGCTACAGAATTACCCTCAGCCACGCCGGGCATCGCACCCACACAGGCATTAGCACGTCAGCTGCGCATTACAGCTAATCCTGATGTTCCTCTCGATTTGAGCAGCCACGCACAACAATTGGCAGCCGCCCGACCCAACGATTTTATCTGGGTTAATCCAGGTGAAGAAGCTGACATCACCCTCAACTTAAGTGGTGGCTCACCGTTAGCCACGTGGGTTTATGCAGTCGCAGCTCCTTTCGCAACAATCGAAGATGAGATTAGTTTAGAGACTTTACAAAACATTTGGCAAAGCGACAATGCCGCCAACAAGCTCGTATTAACACAAAATGCGGCTGCTACAATTGGTACCCATTGGGGGGCGCCCGCTGCAACTGTGGCACAAGTTGATGAGGCTACCTTGATTAATGCATTATGGGGACAACGGCCGTCTGTCAGCATCGTGCCATTTAATCAGTTAACGCCAGCCATGAAAGTTTTGCGACTGGATGGTGCAGCCCCTATCGATGCCATTTTTGATCAAGAAACATACCCTTTGGTTGTGCCTGTGTTTGTAGAAGGAACAGATGACGCGTTGGCCGATTTCTTTGGGGCCTGGCAATTCCCGCGCAGCAACCGCGACCCAGACAAGTTAACGCGGGTAGCTATGACAGGCGTGACCGCGCTTGTACGTGCCACAGCCACCCAAATGGAAGCCGATGGCATATTAAGTCCCGGCACAGATGTAGGCCCTATATTGCGCCGTGCCGACATCACCCATATCAGCAACGAAGTCTCCTTTGCCCCCGATTGTCCTGATCCCAATCCAATTGGCGGTACAACATTCTGTTCAAAACCTGAATATTTTGAGCTGCTCACGGATCTTCAAACAGATGTGGTCGAATTGACCGGCAACCATGTTAATGATTGGGGGGCTGATAATTTGTCCTACAGCATCGATCTCTATGAACAAGCTGGTATGCGTACATTTGGTGGCGGTAATACATTAGAAGAAGCACAAAAACCAGCTATATTTCAACATAATGGCAACCAAATCGCCTTTGTAGGCTGCAACCCGGTTGGACCGAATTATGCCTGGGCAGCAGTTGATATACCCGGCTCAGCACCATGTGGCCAGGCATTTATAGATCAGATCGCGCAGCTAAGCGCTGCTGGATTCCAAGTGATTGCAACTCAACAATATTACGAGTTTTATCATTACCCCCCCACACCTAAACAGGAAGCTGATTTTAAGGCGTTGATTGATGCGGGCGCAACGGCCGTTTCTGGCAGCCAGGGACATCATGCACAAGGATTTAGTCTTTACAAAGATGGATTTATCCATTATGGACTTGGCAATCTCTTTTTTGACCAGATGGATATGCTCGGTACGCGCCAAACATTTGTCGATACCTATACTTTCTACGACAATCAACTCATCAATGTCGATTTATGGACAGGTCTAATCGAAGATTACTCAAAACCACGGCTCATGACTGCGGAAGAACGCGCCGCAGCCTTGCAATCTGTATTTGCCGCAAGCGGATGGTAAGTAGAAAACACCACGGATTACACGAATTAAAAATGACCTGATTTCGTGCAATTCGTGATAAAAATTCAATGGAACTAGTCGAAGGTCGTTTACCAGAAAAACCAGCCTGGAGTGCCATGATTGCGCTGGCACCCAACCAACCATTAGCCAAATCATGGCAGCTTGCAATGGCGTTAGCCCGTGCCCATGAAGGCGAGGTTATCGTCGCCATTGTCATTTCTGAAGACACGCCAACACAACGTACAAATGCACGCAAAACAGCACAGCACATTGAAGAGAGTTATGGTAAACAATGTCAACTATTCACCATCATTGTCACCGATGCGGCCTATCAAACAGGGTTGCCCGCTTTCATAAAAAAAGTCGATGTTGATTTATTATTAGATGAAATTGGCGATCCGATTCACCATAATTTAAATAATATAACGTGTGGTGTCGTTGCGATTCGCGGCGATGCAGTGCGTACCGAGGAAACCCAAACTGAAGACAGCTACCAGATCAAACGCATTCTTGTGCCAACGTCCGGTGGTCCCAACTCAGTTTATGCGCTTGATGCCTTGCTGCTGCTCACGCCCGAAATTGAAATCAAAGCACTTTATATTGTGCCGGAAATTTTGGGAGAAAATGAAAAAGCATTAGGCCAACACCGCCTCAAACAAACACTCGACTATATTGATGCCAACGGCCGTATCAAATCTGAACTTATCGTCGCAGCCAATATCACAGAAGGCATCAAGGAAGTAGCGCGTGATTATGATCTGGTAATCATTGGTGCCAGCCTGGAAAGTTCGATAGACAAAGTTCTCTTCGGCAACATCCCCGATGCGGTTGTGCGTGAAAGTAGAATCCCAGTCGCTGTCGTACGTCAGCCCAAAAATCGAGTCAGTAATTTTTTTGGTCGGGTTTCTTTCCAACTGCAAAACATATTGCCACGCCTGAACCTCACCGAACGCACAGAAGTATATGTGCGTATCCGGCGTGGGGCGCGGCCAACCATCGATTTTTATATCTTGATCGCGCTCGCCGCCATCATCGCCGGTTTGGGACTGCTCGTCAACAGTGGTGCCGTGGTGATCGGTGCCATGCTCGTTGCCCCGCTCATGTCACCCATGATTGGCAGCGGTCTGGCGATCATTTTGGGTGATACGCGCTTTTTGCGGTTAGCGCTGGGAGCAGTTGTACGCGGTGTGGGCCTTGCAATTGCTGTCGGGTTGATTGTTGGGCTGTTTAATCTCGGAAAACCACTCACACCAGAACTATTGGCACGCACAGAACCCACCTTAATCGATCTCGCTATCGCCTGGTTCTCCGGCATGGCCGGAGCATATGCCTTGAGCAAATCAAATGCGGCTGGTGCCTTACCTGGTGTGGCGATTGCAGCTGCGTTGGTACCACCGCTGGCAACTGTTGGCATCACTTTTACCGATGGATATTATCGCGAATCATTGGGGGCTCTGCTGCTTTTTATCACCAACTTTGTGGCGATTAGTTCAGCAACCGCATTTGTTTTTGTGGTACTCGGTTTTCGACCGACCCCTTCCCAAAAAGCGCGCAAGGAAGTGCGTGCCAAAAGCGCCCAAGTCGCAGCCATTTCAATGGTCGTCGTGGCTTTGTTATTAATTGGCACCAGCTACTTTTTGAATGCTCAACGCGCTAAAGGGACACGTATTCATGAAGTTGTGGAGTTAAAATTGCTCGAAGTCGCGAATGCTGAATTAGAAAATTTAGAAATTGTGGATTTTACGGATGACAATTTGAAGTTGGACATTATCGCACGCTCATCCAAAGCTATTTTATTTAACCAGGTTCAAGAACTACAGGAACAAATTGGCACCCAGTTGTTAGATGATGGAATTATCAACGAAAAAGATAAAATATCATTAACCATGACGGTGATCAGAACCACAGAGTTGGATCCATTGGTGCCGCCTACAGCCACACCTACGGCAACCGCCACTAATACGGCGACTCCTGGACCCACAGCCACCTACACACTCACACCTACTTACACGCCAACAAACACGACTGCACCGACGGCAACGCCGCTGCCGACAGATACACCTACGGCCGTTCCCAGTCCCACAATCACGCTCACGCCCGAACCAACCCTGACTCCAACGCCTGAATTTGATACGGCCGTTGTCACCTATCCCCTCGGTCTCAATTTGCGTGCTGAACCCAACATCACCGCAACAATCGTCTCCTTTTTGCCACCCGATTCAGTCGTGATACTTTTGAACGGAACGGCCGTTGCCGACAACCTCAGTTGGCAAGAGATTGAGTTTAATGGCCAAACTGGCTGGGTATCCAGCGAGTTCTTAGAAGCAAACAATTAACAAATATGCACGGCTCTACTCTTCTTGGGTCGGCCAGATGGCATTCATGTGCCAGATTTTTATTTCAGAAACGAGCGTTTCCCCCCAACGCGAAAACAAACGTACGCCCTGGCTGTCGTCACGGGTTGGATAGACGCGACAGATAAGACAAAGGCGCTCGTTTACAAAAACCGTCACAATGGAATGATCGATAAAAACACGCCAGCGCAGTGATTCTCCGGCGGTTAAAGCAACCGGCATTGTCGCCGGGTTAACATCGGCGCGTTGATCCAGGCTGGCCTGGTCGCGTTCCACAAAAATCTGTTCCGACTCGCGTTTATAAACGATGCGGGTTTCTTCCTCACCATCAGGGGAACAAAACACCTTCAAGCCACATTCAGACTGTTCATCAGGCAATAACTCTATCTGAATTTCGAGCGCTTTACCGGTGATATGGGGCAAAATGGTTTCCGTTTCACCAAAGAGGTCGATCTCATTTTCATGCCAATGTTCTCCACGCAGCTTTTGCAGTTCTTGAATGGGCGTGACGGCCACCGCGCCATCATCCAGCAGATTTAGCTCCAAAGGCAGTGAATGTGTACCATTCCAGCCCGCTTCCATGCAGGCCTGCTGGCTGCGTTCTTCGGGTAACCAGCCAAACATGATGAAACGGCCGTCTGCTATACGCATCGCTTGGGGAGCATAAAAAGAGCCGCCATGCACTAACATCTGGCTTGAAACCGGTACAAATCTGTCACCTACACGCTTACCACTAAAATAAACCGCATATAAATGATCAGAAGGTGTCGCTTGCACAGAAAGAAACAATACTTGGCGATCGCCAAAACCCAACAGATTGGGACATTCCCACATTGTTCCTTGCCAGAAAGGCTCCGTCTGGCTGGAATCACCGCCCCAAAATATACCTTTGTAATCCCAATGGCGTAAATCCTTGGAACTGTAGAGCAGTACCTGTCCGCCTTTGCCTTCAACTTTGCTGGCAATGATCATTTCCCAGTCATCATCCGTTTTCCATATAAAAGGATCACGAAAGTGTCCGCCAGCTAGAGCACCTATCTCTTCTGGCGGACCAGAGATGAGTGGATTTTTTGCTACTTTCTCCCAAGTGATTAGATCATCACGGCTAACGGCCGCTGCCACAGTTTGCGGATGAGCGGCCGTGTAAAAAAGCGTGGGCAAACCATTGTCGTTTACCGCACAGCCGCTCCAACAGCCATCTTGATCATAAAGATCTGGCTCAGGGGTCAGGGCAACGGGTAAATCACGCCAATACACCAGATCGTCGCTGATTGCATGCCCCCAATGGATGGTTCCGTGGAAAGGCCCATAGGGATTGTATTGGTAAAAGAGGTGATATTTTCCCTGCCATTCGATGAGACCATGCGGATCATTTATCCAGTTAGAAGGAGATAAGAAATGAAACGTTGGACGGTGTTGGTCAGCGCTCATTTTTTGGCGCAATTTTCTCAGATGCGATTCAGTAAGAATATTGTTCATGAGGTCTCTCTTTTATTTTTTGCACATTTTTTTAATAGGAAAGCAGAGCGGAAGAACGGCCTTTCAGG
>JAGRDI010000192.1 GCA_020432765.1 Anaerolineales bacterium
CGCATTCGGTTGGAGTAAATGTCGGGTTTGTCTTTTTCGGACACTGATTAACACGGATTTACACTGATCTTTGTCCAAATATCGTTCGGCTGATCTCACCACGAAGTGTATGAAATCACTGTCCTATTTTACATCTTGCGACAAATTTCTAGCATGGGGAGTTATATGAAAAACCAGAAAATTGCTTTTGTTGTAATTGTTTTTATTTTAAGTTTTTGGGGATTGCGAAAATCTGGCTCTGCAGCTGTGGAAGATTGGCGTAGTAAGGTTGATCCCGTGATTTTGGCAACATCTGAAAATAGTCAACCAGTAGAATTTATCGTTGTAATGCAGGCGCAGGCTGATTTAAGCCCGGCTGCTTTGTTGGCGACAAAGGGGAAGAAGGGGCAGTTTGTATTTGATGAGTTAACGGCCGTTGCTGATCAATCACAAGCCGCCATCCAAAACTATCTCGCATCAAAAAACGTCCCCTATCAATCCTTTTGGATTACGAATATGTTGTTGGTGGAAGGGGATACGGCCGTTATCCAGGCAATCGCACAACGGTCTGACGTAGCCCGTTTAGTAAGCAACCCAGCGCTTAAATTTGATGAACCAACTGCACAAATTGTTGATGAGGGATCGCATGCAGTGACAACCGTTGAATGGGGTGTCGCCAAAATCAACGCTGATGATGTGTGGGCATTGGGTTACACGGGGCAAGGTGTGGTTGTTGCTGGTCAAGATACAGGTTATATGTGGGATCATGCTGCATTGAAAATGAGTTATCAAGGCTGGAATGGATTAACCGCTGATCACAACTATAACTGGCATGATGCCATTCATGAAATTGACAGCCATAACAGCGGCTCAAATCCGTGTGGTTTAAACTTAACTGTGCCGTGTGATGATCATGGCCATGGCACGCATACGATGGGGACAATCAGCGGTGATGATGGCGGTACAAATCAAATTGGTGTTGCGCCTGGTGCCGAATGGATCGCTTGTCGAAATATGGAACGCGGTTGGGGCACGCCCACGACTTATGCTGAATGTTTACAATGGTTTATCGCCCCAACCGACCTCAATAACACAAATCCTGACCCCTCAAAAGCGCCGCATGTGATTAACAATTCCTGGTCTTGTCCGGCCGATGAAGGGTGTACAGACCCGGCGATATTACAAACGGCCGTTGAAAATGTGCGTGCAGCCGGTATCTTTATGGCGGTATCGGCCGGCAATTCTGGCTCTTCCTGTTCCACAATTAATACACCTGCCGCGATTTATGATGCATCCTATTCGATTGGAGCCACGAGCAGCAATGATGCCATTGCCAGTTTTAGCAGTCGTGGGCCGGTATTGGTTGATGGCAGCGGCCGTTTTAAACCCGATGTGAGTGCGCCGGGGGTAAGTGTGCGTTCTAGTACTTATGATGGCGGCTATGGATTGAAAAGTGGGACAAGCATGGCCAGTCCACATGTGGCTGGTGCTGTGGCCCTGCTCATTTCTGCAGACCCAACATTAGCAGGACAAGTTGATAAGATCGAACAAATTTTGCGCAATACGGCCGTTCCACTCACCAGCACCCAAACTTGCGGGGGTATCTCTGGCAGTCAAAGCCCTAATCATACATTTGGTTACGGCCGTATTGATGTCTTGGCCGCTGTGAACCACATATTGTCGCCGCCTGACGCAGTTGCTCCAGTTGTAGATATTATGCTTGATGCAAGCAACCTCATGTTAAATTGGGATTATGACCGTGCAAACTGCCAATTCGCTGTCTATCGCAGCGATAATCTGTCTTACTTTACCCCTGCACCCGCTTTGCATTTAGCCACAATGTGGGCAGATACAAACCTTTTTGTGGATGATAGTGCACCACTGCCTGTTGGCGATCCGGCTGTTAATGCGAATTATCAAGTGCAGGCGAATAATTGTGGGGTGGATACGGCCGTTTCCAACACCGTTGGTGAATTTGACTTTGCACTGATCACCCCATAAACACACTCAATACATTTGTACATAGAAAGGCTTTGTGTTCTTTGTGTACGCTGTGATGAAATACTTTAGGAGTAATTATGCCAAGATTAACGAAAATAACTACCCGCCAGGGTGATCAGGGATTAACTCGTCTGAGTGGTGGGCAAGAAGTACCCAAGGATGCGCTGCGCGTTTCCGCTTATGGCACTGTCGATGAGCTAAATTCGCAAATAGGGGTTGCTCTCGCTGTGGGCTTGAGTCCAAGGCTGCAAGAAGTTCTACCAAAGATTCAGAATGAGTTGTTTCATTTGGGGTCTGACCTTTCCTTTCGTGAAGCGGACAAAGAAAAATATGCTGTTCCGCAAATCGAAACGCGCCATGTTGATCAACTTGATGCGCTAATAGATGAAATGAATGCAGAATTGGGTCAACTAGAAAACTTTATACTACCTGGTGGCTCGATGGGTGCTGCCCAATTACATGTGGCGCGTACGGTTTGTCGTCGTGCTGAACGCTGTGTGATTTCGTTGACACATACAGAAACCGTCGGCCTTTATGTGATTCCCTACCTCAATCGTTTGTCAGATGTTTTGTTTATGCTGGCACGCTATGAAAACAAAATATGTGAGATCCCTGATCCGTTATGGGATTCTCATGCGTAGATATGATCTTCTTTATCAATCTTTAACTTTAGCTATTCAGCCCATTCAGTTTGTTCTTGGCCAATGGCTTTGCTTTGTGTGGGGGATTATTCCCAACTCAACTGCTATCAATGTTTATGACAGATTTCATTGATGCCGCCCAGCAATTAACTTGTCTTGTAGTTCTTCTAAAGCATCCCAATCCCCATCTGCGGCCAGTTTGGCTTGCTCGGGCCAACTGGTTGGATTGGCAATTGTGATGCCGGCTTCTTGTCGCACAATGCGATCCAGGTCCTCTACAGTTGTGCCGGCTAATTGACTAAAAGTGGTAATGTCATTATCGGCCAAAATGGCGGCGATCTTAGGACCAATGCCTTCGATTTTCTTTAAATCATCAGGATCGGGCGGAACAACGGCCGTTTCTACTTCCGGTTCTCTTACGTTCACTGCTTCAGGAGTGGGAGGCTCATCTGTATGGTCATTGGCATGGCTGTCATCGGCCGTTTCTTCAGGGATGTTATTGCGCGTAAGTCCCCACCAAAACAGTAAGATGATGATTAACAATATAAGGATTATGACCCATGCCGGGGTTCCATTTGCTTGATTGGTTGGCTCCTGAAGGCTTGCCACGGATATAAGCATGGAAGTTAAGAACATAGAAAGCACTCCTTCGTAAAAATTTGAGGCGGACAGGGAGGGATTCGAACCCTCGAAGGCTATGAACCTTACACGCGTTCCAGGCGTGCGCCTTAAACCGCTCGGCCACCTGCCCATATATTATTGTTCTACAACGCGGAAAGAATTATATCAATGGCGACGGGTATTGCCAATGTTTACCGGTTTCAATAGGTCTTCAGCGAAGCGGTAGCCAATTCCATATTCTGTGAGGATATAATCAGGTTCTTTGGGTTCAGACTCCAGCTTTTTACGTAAATGCCATACATAAACACGCACATAATCTGGATTTTCGCGATGTTTTTGGCCCCAAACGGTTTCCAGAATCTCTTGAAATGTTAAAATTTTGCCTTCGTTCTTGAATAAATAAGTTAATAAACGGTATTCAGTAATACTTAATTTTATTGGCTTGTCTTTTAACATAACACGCCGCTTTTCGAGGTCAATGGTCAAATTGCCGTCAGAAAAAGTAGAGGGTGGCGCTGCTTCAACGATGTTTGTATTTGATTGCCGCATCGCAGCACGCACTCTAGCGAGAAGCACTTTAACGCTAAATGGTTTGGTCACATAATCAATGGCACCGTAATCCAGCCCACGTACGATATCATCTTCACTATGCAAAGCTGTGAGCATGATAATTGGGATGTCTGAGGATTGCCGTATTAAGCGGCATACTGCCCAGCCATCCATTTCGGGCATCATGATATCTAAGATGACTAAATCTGGTTGTACTTCGTAAAAACGACTTAAGCCTTCATGACCATCTTGTGCAATCGTGACTTGAGCGCCCTCTTTGACAACGGACGTTTCAATAATATGACATATATGGTAATCGTCGTCAATTATAAGAATTTTTTTTCCTTGCATGCCCGTTATACCTTTTTCTTGATTTCATTAAACCGCCCAAGCGTTGTAGAGTTTATCCTACAGTGGTAAAAAGTGTTAGCGGAATTTTGTACTAAATAATAAAAAATTAAAAATAGCACAAAAATATATCTTGAATAAAAACAGTATACCGGAAGTTATAAATGATCGAAATTAAGATCAACATTACGGCGTGAATATCGAGCAAAAAAGAGAGGATGTGGCTGTAATAGAACTGGCTAAGGATTCGTGTACAAATTATCTTACTGGAGACTGACGAATTCTAGACTTGTCAGGT
>JAGRDI010000193.1:0-1210 GCA_020432765.1 Anaerolineales bacterium
TGGGACGCAGAACCCGTGCGCCGCGTCGCGCCAGTTGCTCCCAACGAGGGCCGCTGAAGATTTCACGAAAACGGCCGTATAACACACGCGCCATAGCAACGGCCGTTTTACCCAACAATTCAGGGTGACCACATTCTAGCAGCGCAATATCTACTGCATTATCAATCGGGCTGAGTGAAAATGAAGCAACGGCCGTTGGCCAGATTCGCCACACATTGTGAGATTCATAATATTCTTCCAAACCATCAATATAAGCCTGCGCAATTCGCTCATATGTTTCGATGTCAAAAATGTGGGTTGCATTCACGCTCACACCATCGCCTGTCAACACCTTAATAGCGGTAATGCCAGCCGTTGTTGACGGAATTTCAACCATCACATTGCCACGATCCAGTAATGCTATTACATGGCGAGCGGTAGCAACTGTGTTGACTGAATCGTTAGCCAACACCGGATCCAACTCCAGGCTGGCAACGCCGTCAAGACCGTCGCTACTTTCAAAAATTGGATGCAACATATCGGCCGTACGCTGAACGTCATCTACCATTAGTGCTTCATGGATACGCCGCGTAGGTATCCCTGCTGCAAGTCGCGCCTGCAGCATTTCGTCATAATCGTTGCTGGCCATCAAAGCACGCTGGAAAATTGTAGCATTGGCAGTGATGCCACAAATGCCATCGTTCATACGTTGGCGCAGTTCACCCGATTCGATAAACGAACGACGCATGTAATTGAGCCAGGGAGATTGGCCCATTCGGTTTAATTCGTGTAACTTGGACATAGCACCTCCTACATATATGGCCAGCGGAAATGCATCAACGCAGAATATGAAAATGTATACTCTGAAACAACGCCCCCCCCTTGCGTTTTTATTCGAGCTAATGTGCATTCCTATCGATCTGGTGACAATGTTAGCATCGTGCAAAAGCAAATTAGTCTACTAACCCTAAATTAATAGTAAATGGTTTTCCCTAAGCTGTAACCTACAAGAAGTCACTATTTATTCATGACAAAGGTCATGGTTTACTGGAAATTTTCAAAACGGGTGAAGTCTATAAGCACAGACTTCATCCATATAGTGTTTTCTCGTGAGAAGGGGATAGAAATTCGCATTACGGGATCTGCACACCCTTCAGATAAATGAGGGGTGTACAGCCTCTGCACTCGAGTGTCATTCCCGTGAAAGCGGGAATCCATTGTGTTGGTCATT
>JAGRDI010000193.1:1281-7754 GCA_020432765.1 Anaerolineales bacterium
AGTATGCACACCCCTCAGATAAATACTTTACAGAAAAACAAAAAGACCCCTGGTGTTCAGGGGTCTTTTTCTTTTCTTTTTTTTGCCCAGAGCCTATAGTTGGCCAAGTGAACAAGACTAATCGTTCCCGCTACAACCTTATCCGAATAAGACTATTGAGACGCAGTGGTAAAGCGAACTCGGGTTCGGATTGCCGGCAAATGGAGATGGCGAAGCCGACATGCCTTTGTCTATAAGGGCAAAGGCACCGGGACTACCGAAATACGATTGGCAAGAATATCTTCCCAGCTCCATCATTAATCAAGATAGACTGGCAGAATGGCTCAGATACATTGCCGGCAGCGTCGCGATACTTGACGCAGACGGTAGCCATGTCACGGCCGTCCGGTTGCAGTATCCATTGTTTGCTCTGCTTATACGGTTCCCAAGCAGCACCTGCGAAGCTACGGCCGTTGGCGATCATCATTTCGCTGACACCGCTGATTTGCGCTCCTTCGCCTTGTGCCGGGATTTCCTCATTCTCCGTATGATGCTGGTCTGATGGTGCATCCGTTGCAGACAAGATCAACTGAACGGCCGTGCTTTGTGTTGTCGACGTATTTCCGGCGATAGAGAGGGATCCATCCGGTGAAATCGGATCGATCCTGGGTGTCACACAGGTCTCGTCCGTACTGCCACTTTCGGCACCATTTAAGCCGACAGCCATCAGCCGGTAACAGTAGGTCATGCCATTGCTGACGTTGGCATCTCGCCATTGTAGTGTCGGGGGCAAATTTTCAGCCACCAAAATGTAAGCACCGCCCTGACTGACATTCCTGCGCCAAATGTCGAAGCTGGCGACTCTAGGCGGATTGTCAAAGGTCAACCAAAGTTGTCCAGCTCCGGGCCAGCCAACCCCAGTAGGCGGCAGGATGCCATCGTCGGCCGGATAGTCCTGGGGGATTCGCCCGGCGAAATACTCAGAGCCATCATTTTCGCCACCGTTGTCTGTATCGGGATCCAACGGGTGGGTGCCGATAAAGAACTCGTTGTGGGTGGTCAGATTGTCTCCGTCCGGGTCGCTGGCATCCGAATCGGGCACAGTCGGGTCTAACCCATGGTCTTCTTCCCATCGATCCGGCAACCCATCTCCGTCCGTATCTTTACCGCCGTCCATGTAGAATGAAGTGCGGACACGGCGCGAGAAGTCGCCATGCAGCGGTGATGTACCCTCACCGTCCACAACCAGTTGGTAGGTTCCCGGCTGGCTTGTATGATAAAAAGTCGTGCCGTAGAAGCCGTCACCAGCGCTGCCATCCCCATGTAACCCGTCGTCATGGAAAGTCAGATTATATGTTGACCCCAGTGGGTTCGTCACTTCGGCCGTTACACTTGCTCCGGTCAACGGTTGTGTATCGGAAAGGCTCACCAGAATCGGCATGGGCGTTCCTGTCATGCGTTCCTGCGGGGCAAGCCCAAGGAAAACGTCCATAGTCAGATCACTGCGCAGGGATGCTTCTACCAGGTAATGCACCTCCTCAACCACTCGCGTCACACCCGGCGGCTGATAGGCAAGCGACATCTCCCATTCGCCAGGCATCGGAAGCGGAACCCGATAGACACGATGGCCGCCACCGTCAATGAATGTAGGCTGAACCAGCATGCCATTTGGATCCCGCAGCTGAATCACGAATTGAGTGACCCCTACCTGCACATAGTTCACCACGAAGACAGCTTCCTTAGCGCTGCCATCCACCTGGATGCTATGGCTGGGGAACTGCTGTGGCAGGAGCGTGCCCTGAGCCGCGTATATCTGTTGTTCCAGCGCGATTGTCTCGGCAACAATGCGGTATATCTCGCCCAATTCGTTGGGGAGCTGCTCTTCGGACATGAGCATATCTCGCGAGCCAGTTGGTTCGCCGGCAAAGTGGTAATTGGCACAGTCGCCTGCATCGCAGGCAAGCTGCTGCATGGCGGCCTGATCAGCGTCTGCCCCCAGCGCCACGGCAAATACCTGCGGCACCGGCTCGGAATCTGCCTTGCGTGCATCGTATTCGTCGATGAAGTCCTCAAGGTTTGGTTCATCAACGGTTTCCATGCCGTCGGAGAGTACAATGACGTTCCAGGGATGAGACGTGTCACCCTCATCATCAAACTCGTCCAGTGCCAGCAGCAGGGCAACGCCGATCCCCGTGCCACCAACCGCATCCCAATCATTGATCTCCTGAAAGGCATCATCGCGGCTGTCACCTGTCCAGGGTCGTAAACCAAGGTCCACGGTCGCACCCTCATTGTAGCTAAGCACGCCGATCTGATCGCCTTCCTCCCATGAGTCCACATACAGGCGAGCCGCGTCCTGGGCGGCTTCTATCTTGCCGAAGTCCTGCATGCTGCCGGAGCGATCGCCAACGATTAGATTATCCGATTCGATCGCCGACCCATAAATAACCGCACCATTCTCACTGTCACTCAAAGCAGCACCAGCAACGGCCGTATTGTTCTCGACAACCAGGGGATAACTTCCTGTTCCCGGCTGGCTGGGGGCACGCACGAGCAGCCAATATTCGCCCTGGATATAGGCCGTGTTAATGAACTGATTATCAGGCACGGCAACGCCCCCGACCGAAACTTCGAAGGAGTCAAGGTCAATACCGGCGATCGGTGTGCCGCCTCCCTCGGGGGACAGCACTTCAACCTTGATAAGGATCTTCTCTGGTGTGGCCGGGTCACCCGCTTGCGCCGGGCGGCTGGAGATCGGATCCACGATGCGCAGCTCCGGCTCCGTGGCGTTGACTGCCAGGGAGATGTTGCTGCTTTGCTCTAACCCAGCCACCACGAGCACCACCTCGTCAAGATTATCGTTGGCAACCGTCGCCGCAAATGTGTCCCCGGTCACGTTGATTTCCTCGACAATGCTGCCATTCTTCACGGCCAGCAGCGTGAAATACGCATCGTTTCCGGTAAAGGTCTCTGATTCAACCGCGACGGTCGGCACGCCGCTGACCGGCACAAAGCGGAAGTAACGCGCACCCCACGAACTGACAAATTTCAACTCATCGGCCAGGATGTATTGTTCCCCCACGGACAGCGTTTCGTCATCTGTAAGCGCAACCGAGCCATAGGAGCCCGGTGGTTGGGATTCGTCGATGTACTTGTACTTGGCCGGCGCATTAGCAATGTCCTTGGCATAGTTGGCAACCACAAAATCTTTGAACACATCCACGAAGTTCTCGGAGTAGCCCATGTCATCCAAAGCAAAATCGATCACTTGACGGCCGTGCGTGTGAGCATTGGCATTGCCGCTTTCCCAAAGTTGGACAAAGAAATCAACCCCACGTTCCGGTTCTGTGTTAATGTTGCCGTATTGCTCACTAATGTAAGTCCAGAACAGGGCTGCATCATATCCACTCTCGAATAACGGCCGGTTGGGATTGGCCAGGAAATCACCGGCATCGCCAACATACCAACTACCCGGATATGTATCTAGTGTCAAATTGCAGGTCGGCTCATCCAGGCAGTATTTGTCGTCTGTTGAGCGCGCGGTGCCTTCATTCATCCACTTCACATCACCCCCGTAAGTGACGCCCTTCTGGGCTATGTGGAAGAGTTCATGACGTGGCACGCGCAGGCTGGTCTCGCCAGTTGCAGTGGCAAGGTCGAACTCGATGGCCATGGTGCTGGGTTTCATAGCGATGAACTGCCCATCGCGCGCGCAGCCGTTGCCGTCGCACAGCGAAATGTCAGCCGCGAGCGGCGGGCTGGGAATCGGATCGGGGAAACTGGTGTTGGCGATCCAATCGGTGGTGATCCAAGCATAAGACGCCTCCAGTTCATCGGCCATCCTTTGGGCGGTGCTTTGGTCCGAGCACATAGCGTGAGATGTGCCATCCAGATCCTCCACATTTGGGCAGTCGGGGAAGTGCGGCCGGTAAAACACCCGAAAATTACCATTGCTGCTGTTAACGAATGCCGGCTTGCGACAGACGTCGCTCCAACTACTGTAGCTGTTGTTTTCGCGTGCTCTTACCCGATAGTAGTAATCATCATGGTCTTCGAGGCCTGTATCGGTATAGCTCATGCTGTCCGCCGGAAGCGTGGCAATCTCAACCCAGTTACCGTTGCCAAGACGACGATCTACAATGTACTCATCCTCGCTATCGGACTCATCGCGCCAGGTGATGAAGGTCTGGTCAGTATCACTGGTATAAGGACCTGACATCTTGTTGCCGTTGTATTCGGTGATGGAGGGCTCAGGGAAAGGAAGGCAGGCGATATTGGAAGGGGTGTTGAGGGTTTGCGGGCTGCGGGGTTTATCAAACAATGCTGACACTCGCTGCGGTTGGCTCAATCCAGTGGTCGCCTGGGAGATAGAAACAAGCAATAGGATAACAACGATCCAAATCAACGCCATAATCATTCGAAAGTGTCTAGACTCACGCCACTTGGTCATCATTTTGTTCCTCCTGACCGGGTCAACCGGATAAATGAGCGAAGCTCGTCCGCCAAAACTCTCGCGGCCGTCAAACCAGCCACGCTACCGCCAATGACAACCGCATGCCCGAAGGGGGTTTGGTTTATTTCATCATTTACGTCGGAAGGGAATGTGTAAAACATATGCAAATAACTCCTTAAATTTATGTTATTACCTAAAACAAACTTACATGACAGCTATAATACATATATTGCGTTCCAAAAGCGTTCCAAAAACGTTCTTAGTTTAAGCGGAAATTGTGTCTGAAGAGAAGCTGAGGCATTGTTGGGAGTACGAACAAACCCAAAACTCCTCAGCAACACAAGTATAGCACAGATAAGAATATGGCGCGGTGGGAATCACAATCCGTCGTGATTCCCATGAATTATGAAGAATACAAAAGTAGGATAGTGTTAGAATGCACATCATAGCTCCTGGCCAGTTGGCCTTCGCTCTGCTCCCACCACAGCATAGAGAAAAAATAAGCCATACCAACCCATATGGTTGAACCAACGATCATTGTCGTCGAATACAATGCACCTACAACCGGCAGCCACGATAAAGCAACGACCCATAAATCTTTAGTAGGATGCCAACGAAATGTAAAACTTGTTTAAACGGTGTCATCGGAATAGCCGTCATCAAAGCTTCTCCTTCAGCTCAAACGGCTGGAACCACCGACACCTGTTCCCCGATTACATCTCTCTACCCCTGAACGCTTTTCCTAATAATACGTGTAATTCAAGCACTTAAAATTGAATCGGCTGCCACCCTTCAACTGGCACGTTCAATCAGGCGGCAGTGGGAACAACCAATTTTACAATTGATACTTGACAACTGAAGCACAGATCGCTATTATTTAATTCATTGAATTAAATAATTAAGCGTATACTTGAAGAATGAAAAAACGCATGCAAAAAGGTGACCGCGCCTTAATCAAAAAAATGAATCAACAGCTTGTACTGCAGCTCATTCAAAGCCGTGGTCCAATTGCACGTCGAGACATAGCGCGTATCTCTGGTTTAAGCGCAGCGTCCGTGACAGGAATCACAGGGGAGCTAATTGAAATTGGCCTTGTGCGGGAAGCCGGGGAAATCGAAAATGAAGATCGTGCCGGTCGTCGCGCAATCAAACTACAGTTGAACCCCGAATCCGGTTATGTTGTTGGCATCCTCTTGGCGATGCACACATTTACTTGTGTTCTTACAGATTTAGACGCTAATATCCTTTATAGCGATATGCATAGTCTTCCGCTAAACAAATCTTCAGAGAATCCATACGATCCAGAATCTATTTCTCAAGCTATCATCTATGCCATTGAAAACCTTTTGAACCAGTCAAAGATTAAGACTGATCAACTGATGGGAATCGGTATCGGAATCAATGGTATCGTGGATTATGAAGCAGGTGTTTCTTTATTTGCTCCTCATTACAATTGGCATAATGTCCCCCTCGCAGCCCCTATTGCGGCCCATTTTGGAATTCCAGTCCACCTAGAAAACGATTCCCGCTCCCTCACCATCGCTGAACAGTTGTTTGGCGTTGGCCGTGATGTGGATCATTTTGTGGCTGCTGCCGTTGGGTATGGTATTGGTTCGGGAATCGTGACGAATGGTCAGATATATCGTGGTGGTTCTGGTGGCGCTGGTGAGTTTGGGCACATTGTCCTGCAAAAAGATGGGCCACTTTGTTCATGTGGTAAACGTGGCTGCCTCGAATCTCTGGCTTCCGTCCCTGCTATTTTTCGCCAAATAGAAGCGGCAATTGCCTCTGGGGAAGCAACGGTTCTAGCTGATACAAAACCGCTCACACTAGAGGCTGTAGTAACGGCCGTTAATGAAAATGATGCAGTAGCTTCACGAGTGGTGGCGGAGGCTGGACGCTGGCTGGGTCAAGGCATGGCAGCATTAGTCAATGTGCTCAACCCAGACTTGTTTATCATCAACGGAGAAGCAGTCAGTTTAGGCAAGCATTTTTTGGAGCCGATGGAAACAGCGATACGTGAGTATGCTTTTGATGGCCT
>JAGRDI010000194.1:0-885 GCA_020432765.1 Anaerolineales bacterium
CGCTATGTTTCATGAGTCTATCGCCCCGGACCTCAACAATGTGCTGGTGCCGTTTCCCCTCTCCGCAGATCAACTAAGCCGGTTGGGGACCAGCGGTGTTGTTGTCAGCCCTGGTGTGGAGAAGGAATTCTTCACTGTTTACGAGCAGGCACGGTACGCCAATGTGCCCATCTTTGTTAGCAGTGATTCGCTGCTGCACAGTTACCATCTCATCTTTGACAAAGTATTGCGCACCTCTGAACGCCAATACTTCATTCCGCTGCTGCATGAGTTGAACGCAGCAATGCTGGCCGAAACGGATGCCCAATATCAGGCGCTGCAAGGTACATCCTGGGAAGAAGCTGCCCTGCGCTCTGTAGTCTTTATCGGTGTAGGCAGTAAACTGCTGGACAAAACAGTCGAGATACCGGGTTATGCTCAAGAACTGGTCGCGGCGGAATTGGCAAAGATAGACGCCGCTGCCGGCATCGAACCCTCACCGCTGTTCCCCGGCCTGGAATTTGGCGAAGATTACACACAGTATATTCCCCGCGGCCATTACACGCTCAGCGAGGAACTGGAGGCTTATTTTCGCAGCATGATGTGGTACGGCCGTATGACCTTCCGCCTGAAAACCAAAGACCCGGACGTAGGTCGCGCTGAAACCCGTGCCGCACTGCTCTTGGTACAGGCTATGCAAAATGCGCAGGTAGACGGCAAACCCGTCCTCGCTAACTGGCGTGATCTTTACGATCCAACTGCTTTTCTGGTGGGGCGCAGTGATGATTTGACGGCGTTTCAATATTTGGATGTGATCACGGCCGTTTACGGCGAAAATCCCAGCCTGTCCACAATCAGCGATGAATCGCGGCTTGACCTCTTTATTGAAGCGGCCAATGAACTACC
>JAGRDI010000194.1:1066-7297 GCA_020432765.1 Anaerolineales bacterium
CTGGACGTGATGGCTGCCATGGGTTCCGACCGCGCCTATACCATTCTGGATAACCTGGGCGAAACAGCGTATGCGAATTACCCCGAGCAAATGCAAAAAATGCGTGCCTGGACCGGGGGTCTCAGCGCCGATGAGTGGACAGAAACACTCTATAATGGCTGGCTTTACACCTTGCAGCCCTTGCTGGCGGTTCCCGGCGCAGGCTACCCCCAGTTTATGCAGTCTGACGCCTGGCTGGATAAACAGCTTTCCACCAGTTTGGGCAGTTGGGCTGAACTCAAACATGACACCATCCTCTATGCCAAACAAGCGTATGCGGAGATGGGCGGCGGTGGTTATAGACCGCCACCGCCCAAAGAGGCTCGGGGGTATGTAGAGCCTGTGCCGGAATTTTACGCCCGCCTCACTGCCCTGGCGGCGATGACCCGCGACGGCTTGCAAGAACGCGGTTTGCTGGCGGAGAAAGACGCCAACAGTTTGGAGCGTCTGATCCGACTGGCCAGCGCTTTTCAAGTTATGGCCGAAAAGGAACTGCGCGGCGAACCCTTGTCTACGGATGAAGCTTACCTAATTCGCTATTATGGCGGCGAGCTGGAACATCTGGTGATGGCGTCGGGCGATGTACCCGACGAAGACCCCCTCGCTCAGCCCTTCATGGACGAAGAACCGCAGGCTGCGGTCATTGCCGACGTAGCTACGGCTCCTGATTATGTGCGCGACGGCGTAGCGGACCCCACCGTGTTAGAAGAAGGCGTGGGGCGTGTGGATGAAATCTATGTGGTCGTGCCTGCTGCAGCTGAGGATGGCACAATCTTTTTGCAAGTTGCCAAAGGGGGCGTCTTCTCCTATTACGAATTCCCCTGGCCCGCTGCCGACCGCCTGACGGATGATAAATGGCGTGAGATGCTGGACAATGGCCAGGCGCCGGATAGGCCAGTCTGGATCGATACTTTTTTCACGACGGAAACGGAATTCGCCGGGGCACAGGCCGCCATTTACAGTTTCCAATCTGAATTAAATTGGGCGTTATGGGATACGGCAGGAGATCACAGGGCGCAGCAGTTCCTTTTGCCGGAGGTTGCAGCGCTGCAAGCGGCAAGGCAGTATATCGGGCGGCAGTGGCTCCACGCCAGCTACCGTTCGTTTGATTTGCAAGCTCCGGATGCAGCGGTGGTAACGGTGCGCGAAACCTGGGATGATACCTTGTACAACATTGCCGGCGAGATGCCCGAGGAAGGGGATCCGGTCGTGGGTCACCGGGGACCGTTTACACTGGATGCTACTTACACCTTAACCCGCAGCGAGAATGGCTGGGAGGTGACGAATCTGGTCTATGCCAATGAGCCGCCAGCGTGGGAGGAGTGACGATTAAAACCGTTTTTCTCTTTCCCTTTTTGTTGGTCATGCTGGTTGGTTGTAAGCCGCATGGGGGGGAAACGGCCGTTTCTCCCCCTGATTTTGCGCCTTATCCCTGGGTTTACCTGCGTGACGGTGTGCCATTGACGGCCGCTGAGCCGCTGGTCAGCCTGTTGGTCGTGGGTGATGTGATGTTGGGGCGTGGTGTGTTGGCCGAGCCGGAACCCTTTTCAGAGACCACGTCCTGGCTTGGCGCGGCAGATTTGACACTGGGCAATTTGGAAGGGGTGCTCGCTGATAACCAACAACTAACTCAGAACCGAGAACGGGGAACGTATAATGGGGCAAGCCTCAAGCCCCAGAGTACACGGATTATGCTGACTATGCCGGCGACGGCCGTTTCTGACCTACAAAACGCTGGCTTTGATCTGCTGGGGCTGGCCAATAATCACAGCTTGGATTTAGGGGCGGCAGGGCTGGCGGAAACGTCCGTTCTTTTAGAGCAGGCCGGTTTGATCCCGGTTGGCTTGCAAACAGACGCTTCGGTCTCACCGGCCATTTATGAAGTCAACGGCGTGCGCCTGGCTTTTTTGGCCTTTAATGCCGTGCCTGATCCAGAGGGCGCGGGACGCTGTCAACCTGCTGATTGGTCCCCTTGTCCTCTGAATTGGCAGCCGGAAACGGCCGTTCCGGCCATTGAGCGGGCAAAGACCGCCGCCGACGCGGTGATTGTGTTCATCCATTGGGGCTTTGAGTATGAAAACCAGCCTGATACGGCTCAAATAAAGATCGCCGAGACAGTGCGGGCGGCAGGCGCAGATCTGGTGGTAGGCCACCATCCGCATGTCGCACAACCGCTTGTGGCTGACGCAGACGGGGTGACGGCATTTAGCCTGGGGAATTTTGTTTTTGACCAGGAAACGGCCGTTACCCAACACGGTCTGGTGCTGCTTGCTACCTTTGATGCGTTGGGGCTGCGGGCTGTGCAGGCGCTGCCGGTGCAGGCTGGACTGAAACCGCGCCTGCTGGCCTTCGTAGAAGCAGAACCCTGGCTGGCTGCACTGCTGCCTGCGCCGCCGCGAACCGCGTTTGCCTGTAACGAGACAGAGTGCCGTCCGGTAGATGCCTCACCAACAGGTGAAAATGGCACGTTTTACAGCGGGCAGATTGATCTAACCGGTGATGGCCATGCGGAGACCATTAGACGGGAGGGGGCGCGCATCACGATTTATGAAGCGGGAACGGCCGTCTGGCAGAGCCCCCCAGAGTGGCGAATCGTTGATGTGGCCTTAGGTGATCCCAATGATGACGGCCGTTATGAAATCATGTTAGCGATCTGGCGCAAAGATGGCGCGGGTTATGAGCGCAGCCAACCTTACATGGTCGGTTATCGCGGCGGAGAGTATGGGTTAATGTGGGGTGGTCGTCCGGTGGTGGAACCTATTCAAGAACTGGCTGTGGCAGATGTGGATGGGGATGGTATTGAAGAGTTGGTGGTGATTATCAAACAGGCTGATGGTCTGGCACAGTCTGTGGCTGTTTGGCAGTGGCGGGGCTGGTCTTTTAGCTTGCAGTGGCAAAGTACGCCGGGCCGGTATCAAGATTTGTTGGTACAAGAGGGAGCAGAACAACCGTTCATAAATGTGAGCAGCTTAAATTTTATGGACTAATCTGGGTTGCACTCAAACCATTTTTACTAACCCTGACTCGAAAAGTCAGGGTCTTTCCTATTATAAGACCTGTCACAACTTTATCACAGTTTGGTCACAGCTTTTGTCATGCTTGACTTTTAAAATGAACAGAAACCTGCTCTTTGGCAAAGCCCTAAAAGCTTTATTGTGTAGTGAATAGGATAAAATGGAATGAACAACATACCTATTGAAAGCGGAAGCTGGGTAAGGGAAACGTCATCTTTAGAAACGGCCGTTTGTCTGTTAACTCATACCAAAAAAGTAGAGGTACAGCAGCGTCTACATTTGTATGCAGATTATTGCTCAATATGATTTGGTCATTATTGCGGCTGAGCCATATGGTCGTATGCAACGTTTTTTATCAGGCGAATTAGTCACGCCGCTGCTGCACTGGCTAGATCGCCCGATATTCATCGCTATGTCATTAGGAGTAACATAAGTATGGATGAATTTCCACCAGGCGAGACAGTTTCTACGGCTACGGCTGTTTCAGAATCAGACCAGGCGCTTGCAGCTTTTCCCACCCACTCTGGTATTGTCGCCAGGTTTTGGCGGCGCATTGCATGGCGTAAAATTGGCATTTTTGCACTGAGTATTTTTCTTTTTCTGTTAGCGATCACGCTCATGAAGGAAGGGGCAAAGGCACTGACCCCGCTGGTGCGTGATGGCTTTAATGTCACCAATCCGGCCAACAGTTTAGGCTTTGGTTGGCTATTCGCCTACCTCGTCATGAGCGGCTCTCCAGTTGCGGCAGCGGCGCTCACCTTCTTCGATGCTGGTGTTATCTCGCAAGTGAGCACCTTCACCATGATTACCGGCAGCCGTCTGGGTGCCAGTTTTATCGTTTTATTTATTGGTTTTATCTATGTGCTGCGCGGTCGCAACAAAGCTGCCAGTCTAAACATGGGACTGTTATCTTTAACGGTTACCGGCATAACGTATGTGTTTGCTCTGTTGGTAGGGTTGACCCTATTGCAATCCGGCGTTTTGAATCATGTTCAGTTGCAGTCGGGAGCGCTGCTCAATTCATTCACTGACCTGATCTTTGATCCTATTGCGGCCCTCTTTTTGACTTTCCTGCCGCGCTGGACACTTTTCCTGGTTGGTTTGGGTATCATCCTGGTCAGCTTCAACCTGTTTGATAAATGTCTGCCGGAAATGACCATTAAAGAAAGCCATATAGGTCATGTTTCGCGTTTGGTTTATCGTCCGGCCATCATGTTTTTATTGGGTGCGGCCGTTACGATGGTTTCTATGTCGGTTAGTGTGTCGTTGAGCATTTTGGTACCTTTAAGCCATCGCGGTTTTGTACGCCGTGAAAATGTGATTCCCTACATTATGGGTGCCAATATCACGACATTTGTAGATACTCTGTTAGCGGCCGTACTGTTAAACAATCCCCAGGCGTTTACGGTTGTACTGGTTGAAATGCTGAGTATTGCACTGGTTTCTGTTATCATTCTGGCGACAATTTATCGGCCGTATGAACGCGGTATTCTCACATTTGTCGGTTGGCTCACGGACGATAACCGTCATCTAGCATTTTTTATGGTGACGATCTTACTCGTTCCTATTTTACTATTGTTAATTTGAGGTACATGATGCATATCTTGGTTGCAACAGGCGGTTCCACCCATTCAAATATTGCTTTGCAGCAATGTCTTTCTATCGCCAAACTTTGTGTAGTAGAGGCGACTATCTTATCAGTCATAGAACGTGAAGATGACGAGCCGGAAGCTAATGCAATTTTGGCCCAGGCAACTGCGCTTTTAGACACGGCCGTTCGTTCTTTGACTACAAAGATTCGCATAGGCTCTCCCCATGAGGAAATTGTTGCTGAAGCAGCCACAGAAATATATGACTTGCTTATTTTGGGTGAAAAATCGCAGCTTAGTTTACTGGCTCGCCTGATGGGACCAACGGCTCAACGAGTTATTGCCCAAACAGAGCATCCCGTTCTTTTAGCTAAACAAGATGCTCATATTCTACACCGCATCCTTTTGTGTGAAAGTGGTGTCCTGTCACTCAGCCTGGTAGATCGGCTCGCTGCGCAGTTACCAGATTTGCTGGAATGCGCACAGGAGGTGACGCTGTTGCATGTTATGTCCCAAATCAGTGCTGCACCTTGGGTAGAAGGACAAGACTTGCAAGCCGGAGCCAAAGAATTGATGGTCGCACAAACACCTGAGGGAGAATGGTTGGTGCATGATTTGGAAGTTTTGCAGCAGGTTGAAGTAGCGGTTACACCAAAAGTCAGACATGGGTTAGTCATTGAAGAAATATTAGCTGAGGCGTCCGACGGCCGTTATGATCTGATTGTTATTGGTGCCCATCCAAGTGAAGGGTGGCAGCGCTTTTTGCTTGAAGATGTGGCTGCCCAAATTGTTCTTAAAGCTGAACGGCCGGTTTTGGTTATTCCGTAGTTTCTTTTACATTTTGGATCACGACAAAACCAGCAGAAATTTCACGGAAACAAACATTCTTTCAACGCGGCTATTTGTGATTTTCGAAATTCTGGTGCCCAGATACGGCTGTTGGTCACGGTGTATGATTTTGGGTTCTGTCGTTGTCATTTTTTATTCTCCCGCCATATGGTGGCATATTTTTTGCGATATTTCAAATCTTCTTCTATGTGAATTAAGGCCAGGGCGTTTTCTTTGATTTGCTCGTCCTGGATGACATCATACAAGTTTTTCAGATCTTGGATGATGTCGTAGCGAATGAGAGTGTAGTTTTTTTCGGTAATACATTCTTGGTAACGGCCGTTTAACCCCGCTATTACCATCTCCTGTTGTGCCGACCCGGCCAGTCCTACTTTCCAAAGCGCTTGCAAGCAGTGGCGTGCCGTGACAAACCGTTCATCTTTTGTCACCAGCAGCAGTTTGTCAAAGTCAGTCAACATGCGCTTTTCTGGATCGCTCATAGCCAGATTGCAAAACACCTGTGCCGAAATGGCGCGGACGCGGTTGTCTTTGTCGCTCAGACCTGCCACCACATCTACCCATGCTTCGTAAGCCCACGCCACGGGAACGGCCGTTGCCGCCATCAAATAAGCAAACGCCGCATTCTGCAAATCCTTATCCTTAGAGCGCACATTTTCCAGGTGCATCTGTGTGGTCTCATCCATCAACGTTGTCACGCGCTGCCTCTAATTTTTGGACATCAATTTTCTGCATTTGCAGCA
>JAGRDI010000195.1:0-137 GCA_020432765.1 Anaerolineales bacterium
CAGCCTGGCAAGGTTTAATGTTGTCTTGGGGGTTGCCTGCAACCTCCGTTTTGACTACGTTGCTCAGTGTGATAGCCATCGTATGTACGCTGCTGGTTGTTGTGGGCTGTGCCGGGCGCCTAACGGCCGTTCCCCTA
>JAGRDI010000195.1:218-13298 GCA_020432765.1 Anaerolineales bacterium
ATCGTTTTGTTTGGGTGTGGCCCCTGGACAGTATGGACGCCTGAAGATAAACTATTTTTGTATCGTGGTGCCGCAGTTGAAAGCGGCGATGGTGGTATTCGGACATCCTAAATGGCTGCTTGGGTTCATAAACGCACACTAAAACAAAATGTTTTACACATTTTACCCTGGTTGATCGCCGGGCTTTTGCTGCTTTGGGTCTTAAGGCGTGTACCACTGCAAGCAAGCTGGCAAACTTTGCGCGGTTTGAGTGGCATACAAATCGGCAGCTTGGTCTTGCTTAATTTCTTGATTTTGGTGACGCTAAACGGCCGTTGGTGGCTCATTTTGCGTGGACAAGGATACAAGGTGCCGTTTTTTACACTGTTTGGTTACCGGCTGGCCGCATTTGGCCTGAGTTATTTCACACCTGGCCCCCAATTTGGTGGCGAACCGCTTCAAGTCTATCTCGTTGAAAAAGAACATAATACGCCGCGCCCAACAGCCATTGCCGCCGTGACATTGGATAAGGTACTGGAGTTGATATTGAACTTTACGTTTTTGCTAGTGGGTATTGTTGTTATTTTACAGAGTCGTTTATTAGGTGTCGTTGGGCGCGAAACGGCCGTTATCCCTCTGTTATTGTTGGCAATCCCGCTCGGTTTTTTGTTAGCGATCTGGTTTGATTGGCAGCCAATCTCAAAAACAATGCGGCTTGGCGAACAGATAGCCCTCTGGAAACGGCAACCTGCATGGCAGAAAGCTTATCAAGACGGGCGCATGGCAGCATATGCAGCCGAAATTGAAGCGCATCAATTTTGCCACCAGTCACCCCACATGTTTTTGCTCGCCCTATTCGTCTCGCTGGTTGGCTGGCTGTTGATGATTGCAGAATTCTGGTTGATGATCTTGTTCCTGGGTCTACAACTAAGCATGGTGCAGTTAGTAATTGCACTCACAGCAGCACGTATCACTTTTTTGTTATTATTACCGGGCGGGATTGGGGTGTTTGAAGCCGGTCAGGTTTTTGCTTTTGGTGCATTGGGACTAAATCCAGCGATTGGGATCAGTGCCAGTTTGCTAATTCGCGGGCGTGATGTCATACTGGGTGTAATTGGTTTATGGTGGGGCAGCCGATATCTAACGTCAAAGAAGTAAAGTACTCGGAATTTCAAGATTGTTGATTTTTCCGCAATCCGAATTCCACATTCATGAAGGAGGCCTTTCATATGTTTGCAAATTTGAATAACCGTTCGTATGTTATCATCATATTAACCTTGTTGACTGCCGGGATCCATTTGTTCTTAGGTTTAACGGTACCAGATACGCTGTTCATTCTCAACGGACTTGGCTATATCGCACTGTTAATTGGATTGTATTTTGTACCTCAATTGGCGGGGATGCGTAAATGGATTCGCTGGGTATTTATCTTGTACACGGCCGTTACCATCATCCTCTTTTTCGTGTTTCAAGGCGCAGATGCATTTTCCTCTGTACTGGGATTGGTCACCAAGGTGATCGAACTGGCATTGATTGTTTTGCTGTGGCTGGATCGCGGCGTGGATTAAAAAAGTAACACGGAGCTGCACAGAGGACACACGGAGAAGTTGGAGAGGAAAAAGAGAAACCTCTCAAAAATCTCCGTGAAACTCCGTGCCTTCTCCGCTTTTCTCCGTGTAACGGCTTCTCTAACTCGTCAGATAATTTTCAAGGGCATCAATATCGGCTGGCATGGAAATCGGTGGTGTGGCCTGATCAACGGCCGTTCCTGGGTCTTTCAAACCGTGCCCAGTGAGTACACAGACGGCCGTTTTGTTCGTCGGATCGATTGCACCGCGTTCAATTTGTTGTTTGAGCGCGGCTACTCCTGTCGCAGAAGCGGGTTCGACAAACACGCCTTCGCGTTTGGCCAGCAAATGCCAGCTTTCGAGGATTTTTTCATCAGTAACGGCCGTTATAATGCCATCCGATTCATCCAAAGCTTCCAACGCTTGTCGCCAACGTGCCGGATTGCCGATGCGAATTGCCGTCGCTAATGTTTCTGGCTTTTCAACCACCTTGCCAGTTACGATAGGTGCTGAACCAGTCGCCTGGCCACCAAGCACACGCGGCAAGCCTTTGCCGTATTGTTTGTAACCCATCCAATAGGCGGAAATATTGCCCGCATTGCCCACCGGCAAGCAGTGCCAATCAGGTGCCTGGCCGCCCAATTGATCAATAATCTCAAATGAGCCGGTTTTCTGACCTTCCAAGCGCCAGGGATTAATTGAATTCACCAATGTCACTGGCTGGCGTTCAACAATCGCACGCACCATATCCAGCCCCTCATCAAAGGAGCCGTCAATGCTGATCACATCTGCGCCATAGGCCAGGCAGGCTGCCAATTTGCCCAGCGCAATTTTGCCTTCAGGCACCAACACCAGACAGCGCAAGCCTGCACGTGCGGCATAGGCAGCGGCGCTTGCGGCTGTATTGCCAGTGCTGGCGCAAATTACCGTTTTAGAGCCTTCAGCAACGGCTTGTGTGATCGCGGCGGTCATGCCGCGATCTTTAAATGATCCGGTTGGATTTAATCCTTCATACTTGAGAAAAAGGCGCAAGTTCGCACCAGGAGCAATTAGTTCTGCCAAACGCGGCGCAGCAACCAATGGTGTGTTACCTTCATTCAGGGTAACAATCTGAACATCCGCGTCAAAGGGCAGATAATCTCGATATTGATGAATAACACCTTGCCAACTCATATTTCTCCGTTTGCTCTCTGTGCCCCAATATGTTCCTCGCAGCACCAGAATGGTTACTTTTTTATTCGCCAGCAGGTGCGGCGGGGATGATTAAGATTTGTCCTGCCTCAATTTGGGCGGCATCGGTGAGGCCGTTGGCTTGGGCAATGTCTACCCAACTCAACCCAAATTGCAGAGCGATGCTGTACAGATTGTCATCTGCCTGCACGACATATTCTGTTACTTCGGTTACGGCCGTTCCTGTCTCTGTTTCGGCTGCGGCCGTTTCAGGTTCTGCTTCAGCCGCGTAGAACGCTTCAATCTCTGCCAGTGTCGGAATTCGCACAATATCTCCCGGCGACAAAGCGTCCGGGTTAGCGATATCGTTGTATTGCGCTAAAACAACCCATGAAAAGCCATAAACAAGGCCGATGCTGTACAAAGTTTGCGAGGGCTGCACAACATGCTCGATGTATGGGGGCGGCGGTTCTTCAGCAACGGCCGTTTCGTCACTACTGCTTTCCTCTGTAGGCACATCCGTTTCTGTGGTCGAACTATCTTCTGTTATTGCTTCTGTGTCCGTAGTCGCTGCGTCAGTCTCAACAGCATCTGCAGCCGGTTCCTCGATCGGTGTTTCATCCAGCGGCTGCCCATCTGACCCGGCAATTGAGTCTTCTGTCCCAGGATAAGCGTCTGATGAGCCAAGTTCAAGGCGCGGTGTATCAGCAGCCCCCGGGTAGGGATAATCTGCAGGGGGGTCGGATTGCGCCGGTACTGCAGGTGCCGGATAACCTGAACCAGCATTAGATTGTTCTACTGCGGCGGGCGTCAATTCCCCACCTCCATCTTCAGCACCAGGAACTGGCCGCACACATGCAGCAAGCAGCAAACTTAACAATAGAATAAAACTAATCATTGCTAATCGTTGTCGGGAAATCATCTTCTAACCTCCATTTGTTTTTACACAACCCATCCATCACCAAACAGATGTTTTATTGCACAACCTGCCCCAAACCATATGGGGTTCTCTATAAGCGGGCAACTATAACATGATTGTCAGCACGCGAAAAGAAAAGGAAGGCAGGGTTTTTCAGTATTCCACTTCGTAGCCGTGATTTCCAAATCACGCTTATTGGCTCACTCTTGAACGCGAAAAGGATTTCGCGGCTACAGTATGGGAATTTCCAGCTACTGAAAAACCGTGAAAGGAAGAGTGCGCGGAAGTCCCCGTCTCATATCAACAAAAACGCTGCACACATGAAAAGGAATCCCTTAACGCAATTCGTTACTTTTTCGTGTTATAATTTTAAGATAATTGGCAAAGAATCCACTAAACATACTTTCAAGCGTCTTCTGCCGGTTACGCAATCCAATTGATTCGTATCTTGAATCTATGAAAGGCAAGTATATGAGCGGTGAATGCATCCTGATTATAGATGATAGCCGGGAGATTGTTAAACATCTTACCGAACATGTTCTTGTTGCACATGGATACAAAGTCCAACATGCTTATAATGGGCAATCCGGTTTAGATTTGATCCAAACTTTAAATCCAGACCTGGTAATGCTTGATTATAATTTACCTGAAATGACCGGTGTGGATGTATTACGTGTTTTGGCTCGTGAGGGTAACAATGTGCCGGTTATTCTGATGAGTGGTTATGGCTCCGAGTTAAGTGCGATTGAAGCGTTTCGTTTAGGTGCTAAAGATTATTTGATTAAACCGTTCACATCTGAGGAAGTGTTAGAAACTATCGATAATGCTTTGTTGGCACAACGTCTTTTACATGACAAGACAAAATTGGCTGACCAACTGCGGCACACAAAAGCGGCACTGAACCGTCAATCTCAAGAGATGGAAACTTTATTGAAAATTGGCACAATGGTTATGTCCCTGGCACCTGTTGATCGGGTTTTACAACAGACGTTAGATGCGGCAATCGAATTAACCACAGCGCAGGGGAGTATTATTTGGTTACCGGAGCATACCGGCAGCAACTTTTTGGGCTTTCAGAAACTAATTCATGAGAATCCTTCTGTAAATGGATCTGTCATTTGCGAGCCAATGATGAATAGACAAGCCGCTCAGATCATGGCAGCGAAACGGCCGTTACGCACTTCCGATTTCTCGCAGCCAGGCATCAGAATTGCACCACAGCTGTTTGCCCAAGCATTGTTACATGTGCCGCTCAACGTAGGCGAAATCTCAACGGGTGTCTTGACGGTGTTCAACATAGATACGATGAGTTCGTTTAGTAAACGGGATGAATATCAGTTAACCGTCTTAGCGAATTTCGCAGCCATAGCGCTTGACAATGCCAGACGCTTTGAAGATATTAGTGTCAGCACAACCGAAAAAGCCAACAACAAAAAATAAAGTCCCCATTTTATGACACAAATAACACAATCTATCGACTCGCTGTTAAAACCGCTTATACGTATTCATGCGTCAATTCGGGATGCGGTTGTGGCGGCTTGCGAAAATATAAATTTGGAAACATTAACGGCCGTTGCGCACGAAGCGGAAGGTGACACCATTTATGCCATTGACCGCATCAGCGAAACTCGATTAATCGACCTGTTCAGCCAAGAAATCGCCCCACATGTGCCCATCATCCTGATTGGCGAAGGGCTGCCCGATGGTAAAGTTGTTTTGCCGTTGGGCACAGCTCCCGAGGAAGCCGTCTGGCGCATCATCGTGGATCCGATTGATGGCACACGTGGCTTGATGTATCAAAAACGTCCCGGCTGGATTTTAACAGGCGTAGCCCCTAATCTAGGACCCGAAACTAATTTGCAAGCCATTGATTTGGCCATCCAAACTGAAATCCCGTTGCTAAAACAGCATTTAGCGGATGTTTTGTGGGCAGTTCGCGGGCAGGGGGCAACGGCCGTCCGCCATAATCGTTTGACGGGAGAAGATCAACCCCTGGTGTTACGGCCGTCGCAAGCCCACAGCATCGCCCATGGTTTTGCCATGATCTCACGTTTCTTTCCCAGTGCGCGTGATGAATTAGCCGCGATTGATGAAGAAATTGTTCGCAGTGTATTAGGGCCTGTGCAACCGGGCAAGGCGCATTGTTTTGAAGATCAATATATTTGCAGCGGCGGTCAATTATATGAAATGATGGTAGGCCACGATCGCTTTGTGGCTGATATACGGCCGTTGCTCGAACAACATTTGGCCCAACAAGGCTTGGCACTGGGCATTTGCTGCCATCCTTATGATTTGTGTACTGAACTCATCGCCCACGAAAGCGGCATCATTGTCTGTGATGCCCACGGACAGGCAGTCAATCCCGTTCTAAATGTGAACGCCGATGTCACCTGGATTGCCTACGCCAATCCGCACATCCGTACCCAAATCGAACCACACCTACGCAAAGCCTTGCAGCGACGTGGCTGGATTGAGTAACTTGAAGACCCACAGCGGGTATCAAAAAGAATGGCGCGTACTCGTTTTGCTTTCGCAGTTGCTCATTGATTACCGACTCAGGTAAGATTAGGTATGATTTTTCGAGATTATTTAACTATTGTGCGTGGTGGCGGCGACCTGGCGACCGGTGTTGTTTATCGTTTACACAAGGCTGGTCTTCCAGTGATTGTGTTGGAATTGGAACGGCCGTTAGTTGTGCGGCGGCGTGTGGCTTTGGCAGCGGCCGTCCTCGAAAACCAAGTCCAAATCGAAGACCTACACGCCCAATTAGTCACTACCTCAGAAGAAGCCATGCAAATAGCCTACACAACCACCATTCCCGTGCTTGTTGCACCTAAACTCCGCATTCCGCGCTCCGCATTCCGCATTCTAATCGATGCGCGTATGGCCAAACGTAATATCGACACCACTATCGACCAAGCGCCTCTGGTGATTGGTTTAGGGCCAGGATTCACAGCTGTCGAAGATTGCCATGCTGTGATTGAAACGAAACGTGGCCATTCGCTGGGGCGTGTCATTTGGCAAGGTAAACCGATCCCCAACACCGGCACCCCTGGCATAATTGCAGGCAAGGGAGCGGAACGAGTTTTACGTGCGCCTGTCGACGGCCGTATCCAATGGTATTTTGATATTGGTGATTCTGTTGCAAAGGGAATTGTACTTGGTGAGGTGACAGGTCAGCCGGTTTTGGCTCCTTTTGATGGGGTTGTGCGCGGGTTGATTGCGAGCGGAACGGCCGTGACAACCGGATTGAAAATCGGCGACATCGATGCCCGTGCCGAGCGCGACGCCTGTTTCACCATTTCCGACAAAGCCCTTTCCATCGGCGGCGGCGTGCTGGAAGCCATCTTGACATTCATCAACAAAAACTGACAGCACTCAGCCTTTCAGCCTAACTAGCTTGTATGTTAACTAAAGGATACCTGCATGAAAAAAAGAACACGCTGGATTGTTTTAGGCATCATTCTCATGATTTTGGTCGGCATGTATTTATACGCCAGCTATTTTTTCTCCAACCAATTGATCGCCCGCGATATGCGCTCACTTGCCGAAGATTTAGCCCAAACGGATAGAGGCAGCTATACAGATTATGGCTTGCCCGAACCAGAAAATGTGTCCATAAACAATGGGGAAATCACCTTGAAGGGGTGGTTTTTTGACAACGAAGCCGATGGCGATTGTGGAGTATTACTTCTGCATGGGTATGGCGGTACACGCAATGGTGTCTTGCAATATGCGCCGCTTTTCTGGGAACGTGGTTGTGATTTGCTGGCTTATGATGCGCGTGGACATGGCGACAGCAGCGATGCATATCACACCTATGGCTATTACGAAAAAGAGGATGGTAAAGCGGCGTTGGATTGGTTTGCAGCCAAAACCGGCTTGCCGCATTCCCAAATTGGTCTGGCAGGCGTTTCATATGGAGCAGCAACAGTTTTGCAAATGCTGCCATTGGTTGATGATGTGGCTTTTGTGCTTGCCGACTCCCCGTATCAAGATTTAAGAACCATTGTTGAACACCAATCTACGGCTCAATTTGGTTCGCTAGTAAAACCCTTTGTCCCTAGCGCATTCATCCTGGCAGAATTACGTGCGGATTTCGATGCTGATGCCGTGTCCCCCATAAATGGTATTACAGAGACAGATGTGCCTGTGTTTTTGACGCATTCATTACAAGATGAATTCACGCCAGTTACTAACTCTGAAGCGATTTTTGCCAAGAGCAATCCAGCCATTACTGAATTTTTGCTGACAGATTGGGGAGCATCTCACGCAGCTTCGATCATTGTTGATTATGATCTGTATAAACAAAATGTAACTGAATTTTTGGCGACGTATACGCCGGATTTTGGATTGAGCGGTGAGTAAACCCTGGCCATTAACGGCTGCCTTTGACCTCTCGGCAGGACCTGGTTTGGTAGCGATCGTGGGGGGGGGTGGAAAAACCAGTTTGTTGTTTGCTTTAGCTGAAATTTTGCCTGGTAATGTTGTTATAACGACGACCACGCGCATTTTTGCGGCACAGATGTCATTGGCAACGGCCGTTCTGCAATTTAACCACGAACCTGTGCTGAACACTGTCGAAGCAGAGACAAAGGGCGCTTTTGCAGCAGAGTTGGCACAGCTCTTGGAGCAGGCTGGCAGTTGTTTGGTTGTGGGTACAGTGCAAGGAGATAAGGCACATGGGGTGCCGCTGCAGCTGCCGGGGCAGTTGTTGGCACGATCAGATGTAGATTTTGTGCTGGTCGAGGCGGACGGGTCACGAATGCGGCCGATCAAAGCACCGGCCGCACATGAACCTGTAATTCCGCTGGAAACAACGCTGGTTGTGCCGGTAGTAGGTATTGACGCACTGAATTCGCCATTGAATGTCACGGCCCACAGACCAGAGAAAATCGCCGCGCTCCTTAACCTTCCGCTCGATTTAATGCAGCAGCATCTGCTGACTGAAGCTGAAATTGCGGCTGTATTGGTGCATCCAGCAGGCGGTTTCAAAGGGGTTCCGTCCGCGGCTGCGGTGATACCGCTGATCAACAAGGTCGAAACGGCCGTTCAGCTTCAATCCGCCCGCAAAATTTCCCGCCACCTGCTGCAGCACCCACGTATCAAACAAGTGGTCATCGGTGCGCTCAAAACAAAGCCGCCAGTTGTGGAAGTGCAGCGACGTGTAACCGCCGTAGTCCTCGCTGCCGGGCAAAGTAAACGCATGGGGCAAACCAAGCAGTTGCTGCCTTGGGGTGATACCACAGTGTTGGGGCAAGTGCTGCGCAATGTGAAAAAATCAGCCATTCACGACATTCTGGTCATCTCCGGTTACGAAGCTGAGAAAATCGAAGCGATTGCCACAGCTGAAGGCATTTCCACAATCCACAATCCGCGTTACGAATTCGGCGAAATGTTGTCTTCTTTGCAAACGGCCGTAACCCATCTGCCGCCCCATATCGACGCTGTTTTGGTCATACTTGCCGATCAACCGCAAGTCACACCATCTATTATTGACCAATTGCTGAGCGCTTATTGGCAGGGACAAAACAAACTCGTTGCGCCGGTTTTCAATGGACAGCGTGGCAATCCAGTTCTGATCGACCGGATGCATTTTGCAGAACTGCTTGACCTGCCAGTAGGTGCCGCGCCACGCGATTTACTCAAGCGATATCCTGTGCAGCATGTACCGGTGGAGATGGATGCTGTTTTGAAGGATTTGGATGAATGGGCAACATATGTGCGAGAACGGCCGTAAACAACCTGTCTATGACTGCATTTCGTCACCCGCACTTTTAATTTGAGCGTCATTTTGACATTGAAGGAAAACCATATGGCATGGATCACAGTGATTTCAGAAGATGAAGCCACGGGCAGGTTAAAAGAACTTTACAACAAATACGCCGAGCCATCGGGCGAGGTCGATAATATCCTCAAAATCCACAGCCTGAATGTGAAGTCACTGCAGACGCATTATGATTTGTATGCGCATTTGATGCGTGGGCGTTCTGATTTAAGCCGTGTGCAGCGTGAGATGATCGCCGTGGTGGTATCGGCCGTTAACCAATGTCACTATTGAATCAAGCATCACGGAGCCGGGCTGCTCCGTTTAACCAACGACGAGACACTGGTCGCACAGCTAAAAAACGATTGGCGGCAAGCAGGTCTCACGTCTGCTGATTCTGCCATGCTAACCTACGCCGAAAAGCTTACACGGACACCCTGGGATATGCTGCCGGAAGATATTGCGCCATTACGTACAGCAGGTTTCAGTGATGCGGCGATTTTGGATATCAACCAGGTGACTGGTTATTATGCTTTTGTCAATCGCCTGGCTGACGGCTTGGGTGTGCCGTTGGAATCGTCATGGGATGATTAACTTTCGGTGATACGCATAGGGTAGAGCATGCCATCGCGCTTGCCCCACTGCGGCTAACGGGCTATCTTTCCGCGCATGTTTGTGCAACGACTTTTTTTGATTGGATTGATTGGTTTGTTTTTATCTGCGTGTGGCGCAGCGGCAACGGCCGTATCCACTGCCACACCACTCCCCACACAACCGGCAGCAACGGCCGTGCCGACGGCAACAAGTATACCATCCGCAACACCAGCACCTGTTACAGCAACAGAAACGGCCGTTGTCACCCCCGAATCGCCCGACTTACGCTATCTACAAGCGGCCATCGAGCAAACCCTGGCCGATTTTGACGGTTTTAGCAGCTATGTCGTCATTGACTTGGAGAGCGGCGATCAGATTGAACGCAACGCAGATGTCGCACTTGCCGGCATGAGTCTGGTCAAAATTCCAATTTTAATCAACACCTACCGTGTTTTAGATAACCCGCCAGATATTGAACAAACCAAACTCATCACCCAAACCACAGCGCTATCCAGCAACTTCGCCGCCAATTTGCTGCTGCGTCTGGTTTCCGAACAGAATGACGCCTATATCGGTGCAGATGTCGTCACCCAATCGCTGCGTGATCTGGGCATCTACAACACCTTCATCGCCGTGCCCATTGACGCAGAGCCGCGCCCTGAACGGCTCAACACTTATCTGACACCTGCCAACCAGCGCACCGATATCACCACCTACGCCGATCCCTTTCGCCAAATCACAACCGGCGATATGGCCCAACTCCTGCACATGATCTACATCTGTGCCCAAACAGACAGCGGCCCGCTGCGTGAAACCTATCCTGACCAGATAAGCAGCCAAGAATGCACAGAAATGCTGGCTATGTTGCAGCTTAACGAATTGGCGCAATTATTGGAGCTGGGCATCCCACAGGCGGCAACATTTGCGCATAAGGTCGGCTGGATCGATGATACACACGGCGATGGCGGCATTGTGTTTTCAGAAGGTGGCGACTATATTATTGTCATGGCGCTTTATAAGCCCGAATGGCTGGAATGGGATGACAGTGCCCCTTTGTTTAAGGAAGTTGCACGGTTAACTTATGCACACTTTAATGAATCAGGCCTTTATGCCGGTCAAGATTTACCCCCTGCACCAACGGCGGCACCCGTTACTGCACTGCCCGACCTGCCGCATGCGATTGTCACCAATACGCAGGGCATTGGCTTAACAGTACGCGATGTACCCAGCGGCGCAGAAATTGCCATTGTGCCAGATGGCACCATACTCACTTTACTAGAAACTGCCCCGCAGGATGTGGGTGGTTATCGTTGGTATTTGGTGCGCTTATCCGATGGCAAAGAAGGCTGGGCTGCTGACGATTTCTTCACATTGCTTGAACCAACACCCGTAACAGAATGATCCACAGATTACGCCGACACGTACGAAGCAGCGCCGAAATGTTTCACAGGGTTTTGCTCTTTTTTTTCTTACTCTTTTGTACGCTTTGTACCTACTTTGGCCCTGCTCAACACAGGTTCGCGGCAAATCTTTTGATACCTCAAGCCGGTGCTCAACAAGAACTTGATTGGCGTTATGGCATCATCGAAGCTTACCAGGCGCCCTTCGCGGCACGCGATTTGGGCGTATCCTGGACACGTGTGACTTTCAATTGGGCAGATGTGCAGGCAGATGGGCCAGAAAGTTGGGAAACGGCCGTAGATGAAACCCTCATTGAGGCCGAACCGCGTTTTGGGCGTGAAGTCGTAGGCTTACTAATCGGTATTCCAGAGTGGGCCCGTGATATAAATGACTTACCACAGGGACTTTGGCTTGAACATGATGATCCGAATAATCTGTGGGCGAATTATGTACGTGAGGCGGTGAGACGGTATGACGGCCGTATCACCGATTGGATCATCTGGAACGAACCAGACATCGACAAAGCTGCCATTGCCCACACCTGGAATGGCAGTGTTGATGATTTTTACCAGTTGCAGCGTGTCGCTTACCTGGTCGCCAAAGAGACCAATCCTGATGCTGTTGTGCATCTGCCCGCGTTCACTTATTGGGCCGACGCAAACGCCGGACGTGAACAATATATGGCCCGGCTGTTAGACCGAATAGTGGCTGATCCGGAAGCTGCGCAGCACAACTATTATTTTGATGTCGCCACAGCACATCTCTATTTCCAGGCCGATCAAATTTACGACTTGTTACAGTTGTTCCAAGAAACCCTGCATATACGCGGCCTCAATAAACCATTATGGCTCGTGGAAACCAATGCGCCCCCCTTTAATGACCCCGCCTGGCCGGTTGAAGATGTGACCTTGGCCGTTACGCAAGAAGAGCAAGCCGCCTTCATTCCGCAAGCTGTTGCAGCTGCGTTGGCTGCCGATGTAGAACGCATTGGCGTCTTCAAAATGCAAGATACAGTAGACGATCGCGCCGCGAATCCGGAACCGTTTGGTTTGATGCGCATGGATGCGACCACCCGTCTGGGTTATCGTACGTATGCGACAGCGATTGATTATCTGGCGGGTGTAACGGCCGCAGAGCGCGAGCGTTGGGATGCGGTGGGGCAGTTCCGCCTGGAACAAGCAGATCGCACAACGCGTGTGCTTTTTACACGCTTGCCAGATATGCAGACAGTTGAAGTGCCGGCAGCGGCCGTATCCGCCCTGCTGGTTGATATGTGGGGACAAAAAGAGATCATCACTCCTGAAAATGGCATGTACACAGTAGATTTGCAGCAAGCTCGCTGCACCCAAACGATTGGGGATTATTGCATGATCGGCGGCACAGTGATCTATTTGATCGAAGCCAAAGATGGCGGGCTGCCGCCTGAAGGGTTGCCAGCTCCTCTGACAACCCCACCACCCACACCGACGGCACTGCCTACCGCAGCGCATACGCCTACCACCCAACCGACAGTAACCCTGACTGCTGTACCAGAAGCAACCGTAACCACATTGGCACCAGTAACAGAAACGGCCGTTCACATCACACAAAATCCAACAGCGGCTGCACCAAGAACGAATACCCCACAACCGCAGCCAACCCGTGAGCCAACGGCCGTGACACCAGCAGATACAGCCCCAGCA
>JAGRDI010000196.1 GCA_020432765.1 Anaerolineales bacterium
TCGGTTAACACATGTAGGGCAATTTTGTAAATTGCCCTACGAATCTATACTTCAATAAAATTTTAAAACCCAACCATTCTAGCCTACAACGCTTCGAAATTTAGCCGCAGCCACCGCTGGTGGGTGCGCGTTTCAATTCCAAAACAATTTTCGGCAGATAAGGTAATTCTTGTGCATGCGGATCCGGTTCGGCTGCCGCATAACGTGAGCCAATCGCGCTGTCAAAGATATAACACAGCTCATCGTCGCCTGCACCTGCATTATAATTCTTGGTCAGGTCATCGTCACCAAAAGTGGCGATCCAATTGTTGATACCGCCCTCCAAAATATAAACGTTGGGTACACTTTCTGCCTGTAATAGTTTCCACGCTTCCGTAGCTGCACCCTCATCATTACTCATAGTTACAAAGACGGTGTTGGCAGGTTGAAAATGCAGATCTTCGATGATGGTAGGCAGTTCTTCTAGGGGTACATGACGTGAATCTAGAATGTGGAACTGGTTATAATCAACCTCATCACGCACATCTAGCATCATCACTTTGAGCGAATTATCGTGAATGCTATCGAGTAGTTCGCCCGGATGAATTTGCACTTCGCGTGCCAATAAAACTGCCTCGCGTTGGCTCGCAATTTGCTGCCAGCGATCTTCCAATGTTGGTTGACCCATTATCAAAACAAAAACAGCAAAAAGGAAAATGCCCGCTGCTGCAAAATAACGCCAACGCGGTGCTTTTTGTGGGTCTTTGCCACCATATTTTTGCTCTAGTTTTTCAGATGCCCAAAACATGCCAATCGCCATCAGGACAACACCCAGCACAACTACACCAGTTGGCAAGCCAAACATCTCCGGTAAGGTATAACGTCCCAGGTAAGAAGAATTCCAAAAAACTGCAAAGCTATCAACCGTTTCGCCAAAGAGGAAGATACCGGTAAACACACCCAATACAAAAAAGATACCATCTTTTTTGAGCGTGGCAGCCGCAACCAACGATGTACCTGGGCAAAAGCCACCAACGATAAAGCCAACGCCCATGATCAAACCGCCAATGATACCGGGCCACAAATAGGTTGGATTAACCCAAAGCAGGTTATAATCCACCCAACCCAGAGCCGAAGCGGCAAAAATTAGCACCATAGCGACGATGATGCCCGTAAACATCACCTTCAAGACGGTCATATCTTGAAAATAGAATTGGGCAGCCAGCTTTTTCGAGTTACCAAAGCCCGCCAATTCCAAGACTGCGCCAAAGGCCAAGCCAATAAAAAGATAGACCACATAGGCACCCCAGTGGCCAAACAAATCTGCGAGTGGTAAGGGGAAAGGTGTCATTAGTTCCATAGCCTCCGCACAAAGTATGCCAATGCATAGGCACTGGCAAAAACTGCCAACATAAAGGCCCAACTTCCAACGGAAAGTACAGCGCCACCAGATAAGGCTTGGCCAGACGTGCAGCCGCGTGCAAAACGTGCGCCATAGCCCATAAAACTACCGCCTATAAAGGCCATCAGCCAACGTTTGCGCGTTGAGATATGGGGGCCTTTGACGGTTTCCCATTTAACACGATAATTGAACAAGCCAGAAACAAAGCCGCCAATAATGGTGCCGATGGTCAAAAAGACGATCCAACTATCGAGCGGATTTCTGTCACCACCGGCCATATCAATCAAATACGGTACACGATCAATATGTTCGGGGGCAATGAAATTTTCGACGAACACAAGCAGCCGGTTAAGACCACCCGATGCGCCCAAGCCGCTACCAGTCAAGAAAAAGGCCAAGAATAGGACGATACCTAATAAAATGCCGGCCAGATATGGATTGATATAGGCACGTGCGGTGTGTTTGGTTTTTGTTTGGGCAACGGCCGTTTCTGGCAGATCCCCATCCGAGGGTGAATAAGTCGTCATGAATATGCTCCCTAATCTGCTTGCGACCCTACAACCGAGGTGGTTTCTGGATGTACTTCAACCTCATCCCAGCCCATAATCATCGCACGGATGCCGGCTGAAGGTGTGGGTCCTGTTGTTGTTAAGTAAACATGCAATACAACAAATGTTGCTAATAACCATGAAAGTAATGTGTGGAACGGAGCCAAATAGGACAAGCCGCCTAACTGCGTTGTCACAACTGGCCACTGCTGCATGCCCCACATCAAAATGCCAACCAAAATTTGCAGCGGCAGCAAGACATTCAACAAACCAAAATATGTGATTTGCTGCAATGGATTCAACTTGCGCTGCGGACTCTTTTCAAAAGGATGCTCTGAGCCTTTGAAAATGCCTTGTGTATAAAATTTCACTTGCACAATCGCCTGATTAAAGAAACCTTTTGGCTCTGGCAAATATTGTTTGATCTCGCCACTGGCTAAATGGTAGAACAATGCCAGAGCTGCATTCGCAACCAATATCAAAGCCATCACATTGTGCAACTGCACCACATAACGGAAGCTGAAAGCACCAAATATGTCTGGCTTATGAATAATCAAACCGGTAAAGATCAACACAAGAATGACGGTAGTTTGCAGCCAATGCCACAGACGTTCGTACATTGTGTACATATAAACTTCTTCGAGCTGCGGTGTCGGGTGCGGATGACGGCGGGCGGCAACAAAACGTAAACCACCATGCACAACTACACCAATAAGTGTCAAAACAAATATCAAAGCCCCCAATCTATCAATAGTACTGACACTGTTATGACCTAACACATACAAATTATCATTTTCGGTACGTGGCTGATAATAAAGGCCGCCATCTGCAGCACTAATAATTTCGCCATTAAAATTAGTTGTGCCGTTATCGACAAAAGATGGGCTCACGCCACCCGGTGTGTAAGCGGCCAGCAGCATGGGTTGTGTAATGCGTGATTCTTCGCTGTGACAGGTGGCACATTCCTTGGTCGCCCATTCGCCGTGGGTGACGTTGTGGTTGATGCTATACGGCCGTATTTCCCCAGAGATGTGCGGATTGTCTAACCCTAAGTCAGCTAAACGTCCTGCAATAAGTTTTTCTTTGTCCGTATTATCAATTTGTAGTTCAGCATCAGCCAAAACGCCATCGCCATCGCCATCAAACAGGTCTAGGATGTCGGCATGATAATTCCCTTCAGCATCCAACCAGGCAGCTTCGAGATCGCGCTGTGGGACTGGTCGTTCGGGATTACCATACACCCAATAGAAAGAAGTGATCAGATTGTGCGGTGCCAATGGCGTTGAGCCATCACCATTATCGCGCGGCAGCAGCACTGGCTCATACCCCGTCACCAGCACCGTCGCAAAGGTTTCACCATCTCCTTCCATACCACGACAATCACTTTGTGGCTGACCCTCGGTATTGAGCACTGTCCAATCCACCGTTTGGCGTGCAGAAGCATACATTTTGGGAATGTGGCAGGACTCGCAGCTTAGCGCACTCATGTGCTGGTCGGTATACGGCAGCCAGGTATGCGTACTGCCAGCATCGTGGCAGGATTCGCAGCGCCGCAAACTATTATCAAATTCAGGAGCTAATGTACCTTCGGCGCTCTGTCCTTTAGCAAATTGGTGCAACGGCCGATACAAATATTCACCCAAGTCAATGCGGCGTGGGTCAAATGTCAGATGATCCGGCCTCGTGCCATCGTTTTCCTGGTAATAGACAGGATTATTAAGCGAATAATGACAGTCGGTACAGTTGACCACACGCTCCGTATGGATGTCCCAAGAACGACGCAATTCTTCCTTGTCGGCCACATTAATGCCGGAATGCGAGATTTTTTGCGGCGACATAATTTGACCGGTGGTGATTGTGCTCCATTGTTCAGGTGTACAGCCATCCAATACGGCCGGGGTTTGCGCATCCACATGCACCAAACCATGACAAAGGCCGCAATTTTCATTACCGGGGTCTTGGATGCCTACCATTTCTGGAGCTAATTCACCATCCGCATCAAAAGCATCAGGGTTCCAAGTGTAGGCTGCGTTGGTTTGGGTCAGGATGCCGCTGCCAAGCAATGTCGCACTGTTAGCCCAGGCGAAATCGCCGGCGTGCAGCGCATCTTTACGCGCTGCGTTATTAGGCTGCGACATATGACAGAGAAAACAGTTCATTTCAACTGTGCCAGATTCAGTCCAATCCCACGGCACTAGTTCTTGTGTTTCGGGGTCAACAACACTGGTTTCAACACTATTTGCATCCGGCGACAAACTTGTCAGCGGTTCACCCTCACGGCTTGTGGTGGCTGGACCACCGCCTACATGGCGAACACCGAGCGTGCGCAGCCAATCGACAGTCGTCAAATCAACGCGCTCGTCACCTTCGGGTGAAAGATAACCATAAGTGAGTGGATTCCATTTGCCAAATAAGCCCGGACTGCTGTCCCAAGGCTGTCCAGATGTTTGCACATCTGGTGCATAGGCAGTTAGACCCACATCGGCATGGAAACTGTGCGATTCAATAAAAGTCGTATCGTGGCAGCTTCCACAAGTGGTCATAGTCGAGACTGGTTTACCAGAGTCAAGAACATTCTCGCCGTCTGCATCTAACATGGGAAATGTCGGATGCAGCGGTGGATTGTTGATGACAACGGCCGTTTCGGCATTGCTCAACGCAGGTGCTTCTTGGCCAGCCTCTCCACCCCCTTCCTCAGCTAAAACCAATCCGGTAGCCCCAGCCAGCAGAATTAAACCAAGAATAAACAAAAGTAGCTGTTTGTGTGGTTTCAAAAGTTTCATAATCTTTCCGCAATTGCGTTATTTTGCACTTGCCTGTTCGTTTGCTTGATCTTTCAACTGTTGTTGACGGCCGCCCCAATTCATCGGGTCACCGTAATAACCCAGTGCTTCCCAATCCATACGGCCGTTGTCACTATGACAATCAGTACATTGCAAGGCCTCTTCTTTGGGCTGAACCATATGTGTCAACGGCCAATACATCTCCGTGTCTGTAAAACCATAGCTGCCGCTGTAAGGCAAACCCGCAGCTTCCGAGCCCAGCCGTGCCGCCTGATCCCAATCAAATTCAGTCCAATAGCCACCCTCTCCAACCGTTTTCGGCTGTAGCAAAATGTTCAAGTCAGAATCGTAAATTTGCGACGCACGATGAACTTTGAAAGGCCAAATTTTGGCAGTCGGGTCGGTCAAATTGCCATCTGGCGTATTCAGGGATGTAACCGTCGTTGGGTCAATTTTGTCGCCGAGTAAATAACGGTCGGCATTGCCATTAAACCAGGTATATTCCGGCATAAAGTTGCTTTCATATACAAAGCTGCCTTTGATTTTAAGATATTCGTGGGCATCTTCCGGTATATCTTGACCGGCTGTCGACCAATCCCAATCCATTTTTGTCGCCTGACGCACAGCCCCTTCAGGAATATGACAAGTCTGGCAAGCGACCGTATCCAGGTGTGATGAGATACGTTCATCAGCATGCACAGTTTGGCTGTGGCAGTCGATGCAATCAAAACGATTTTCTGCAGTCGCACTCACAGAAATCATATGACCACGGATCTCATGATCTTCTGTTTGATGACAATCGATACATTGGAAATCATAACGCCCCATATGGACGTCTATATTTTCGGTGGGATACAACAGGCTGGAATCCAAATCGCCATGTTTGACCGCATTACCACCACCGCCATTAAAATGACAGCCGCCACAATTCAGGCGTGTCGGTGTCGTAACACTTTGAGCCACTGAAACCAGGTCAACACCCTCTGCGGGTAACCCTTTGTTGCCTTTGACATAGGTGCCGGTTTGATCATGGCAGACCAAACAATCGACGTTTTCTTCATTTGTGAAGTCAAAATCGGCATTTTCCCAGCCATACCCGGCATGACAACGCGAACAACCTTCCCAATTCCCTTGCACACCGATGCAGAAATTGTTGATCTGATTTTTCTTGCCGATAGTCACCAACTCGTCACGTCCTGGTAACATAACCGGATCACTTTCCCATGTCCAGTGCACGGTTTGGGTCATTTCATGGGCGGCATTTTCGTGGCACTCCAGACATCTTCGAGTAACATCAGAGCCGGTTTCAAAAGGGCCATCCATCAATTCTGAATGATCTGTACTGGGCGGCCGAACGGGCACACTTGCCCACGGATCATCAGCTTGTGTTTGTGGTTCCTTATCAACAAAAATGATGATGGGGACGATAATAATGATCAGGGTCACTAGCAAACCTACGACCCATATATACTTGAAGTTTCTCATAGCTTATTTCCAAGTGTGCATTTCATTTGCGCTGGAGAGGTTCCTTAATCTAATGCGCTTGATTGGCGTATAAGTGAATCCCGTAAAATAACTCGCATGGTGTTTAAAATGTCGATCATACGCGGATCGGCTAATTTGTAGACGACGGCCGCACCATTGCGTTCGGTGGTGACCAAAGCGCGTTGACGCAAAACCCGCAAATGTCGTGAGACAGTTGGCTGCGGCATGTCAAGGTCTTCTGCTAGACCAGTGACATGGCGTGGGTTGTCATTCAGCGCATAAAGAATCAAAATGCGTTTGGGATCGCCTAATGCTTGACAGATATTGGCATGTAGCAGATTCAGTTCATTTAATGTGGGATTTTCCATTTGGATTCCGTTTATTCACCTATTCGCCTATCCGAATACATGTAATTACCCAAAGTATAACAACGGCCGTTTTCACTCACAGCGATAAATGTCATAGATAAACCATGACGTTTGTCATATTCGATATTGCCAAAATTTGTGACGCACTCTATCATTGCCGTTTAAAGTTGGTCGGCCATTCAGGTGATCAGTATTCAGCTTAAAATTGACTGGCTGATTAGCTGAAAAGATGAAAAACTAAAAGAAGACAGAGGAAAATAATTTGAATATAAAACAAACTATCTCAAAAGCTAAAGAATTACGGCGTGCAGATGAATTGGATGAATCACAGGAATTATTATTAAGCTTATTGGATGAATACCCCAACGATCCGCAGGTGCTTTTTGAGGTTGGCGGCGCTTACGATGTGCTTGATGAGGCACGTATCGCTTTAAGTTATTATCAAAAAGCGATTGATGCCGGTTTGGAAGGTGACAGTTTAGAAGAATGTTTGGTCTGTATAGGGGTTTGTCAGCGCGGGTTGGGTGAAATGAGTACGGCCGTTGCCACTCTCGAAAAAGCGGTTGCGCAATTCCCCGATAATAACAGTAGTCGTGTCTTCCTCGCCCTCGCCTATTACAGTGATGGCCAAGACGACAAAGCAGTGCAGCTTTTACTCGACTTGCTCATAACCACCACACAAGACCCAGAAATTCTGGAATTTGCCGGTGTTTTTGATTATTACAAAGATAACCTTGATGAGGTTTGGGACAATTAGTTTCACCATTGAGAATACAGGGAACACAGAGCACTATGTTCTAATTTTGAAGGAGGCACCCAATGCAAGCAATTGTTTTTAGCGAACATGGCGATTTAAGTAAAGTCCATATTACTGATGTAGATAAACCGACAATTAAGCCAAACGAACTACTTATCGAAGTGAAAGCAGCAGCGCTGAATCGCCTGGATTTATGGGTGCTGCAAGGATGGCCGGGCCTCAATTTAAAAATGCCGCATATTATGGGCAGTGATGGCGCGGGGGTCATTGCCGAGATCGGTAGTCAGGTTACTGGGTTTAATATTGGCGATCGCGTGGCTGTGAATCCAACCATATGCAACAGCCTCGATGCTTTTGCGATGGCGGGTCAGGATAATATGTGTGATGATTTTGCCATTCTCGGCGAACATCTTGATGGATTTTATGCGCGATATACGGCCGTACCCGCCCGCAACCTCCACAAAATGCCCGACCACGCCACCTTTGAAGATTCTGCTGCGGCTTCACTCGTTTTTGTGACAGCATGGCATTCATTAATCACACGCGGCAACCTTAAAGCAGGGGAATCGGTGTTAATAGTCGGCGCTGGTGGTGGTGTCAACACAGCGGCTATCCAAATTGCCAGACTGGCTGGAGCAGGCCCCATTTATGTCGTCGGATCATCAGACGAAAAACTAGCCTTAGCGCAAGAATTAGGCGCAGATGTCCTCATCAATCGCAACAATGAAAATTGGGGCAAAACAATCTTCAAAGCAACCCAGCGCCAGGGTGTCGATGTGGTTGTCGATAATGTGGGTGCAGCAACTTACTTTGGCTCTTTGCGGGCGTTGAAACGCGGCGGCCGTTTACTCACAGTCGGCAACACCAGCGGTCCCAAATTCGAATTCGACAATCGTCTCATGTTCGGCAAACAGCTTACCATCATCGGCAGTACCATGGGCACTTCTGCGGACTATGCCACCGTCATGCAGCTTGTCTGGAACGGTAAACTACATCCCATTATCGACACCGTCTACCCACTTGACCAGGGATTAACCGCCCTCAAGCGTCTGGAAAACGGCGATGTCAAAGGCAAACTGATTCTAACCCCATCTCATGACAAACACCGCAGTTAACTACGAAAAAAAATGGCTTGTCATGGCCGCGGTGGCAATTGGCACCTTTCTGGCTACTATCGACGGCAGCATCGTCAATGTTGCACTGCCCAGCCTGGTGCGTGAACTAAATACCAACTTCGCCACAGTACAATGGGTCATCCTCGCCTACTTGCTCACCCAAACCACCTTACTATTGAGTGTCGGCCGTCTCGGGGACATGCTCGGCAAAAAACCATTGTTCACAGCTGGTATCGTCGTCTTTACACTTGGGTCTGTACTTTGCGGACTATCACCCAGCATCTATTGGTTGATTAGCTTTCGGGTTGTGCAGGCAGTAGGCGCAGCCATGATGTTGGCACTGGGTATGGCCATTGTCACCGAAGCGTTCCCGCCAAACGAACGCGGCAAAGCGATTGGTCTCAATGGCACTTTTGTCTCCATCGGCATTATCATCGGCCCTACATTGGGCGGCATCATTCTCAATGATTTTGCCTGGAACTGGATATTTTTTGTCAATCTACCCATCGGCTTAATCGGCACCTTCCTGGCTTTGCACTACATTCCCGACACGCATCCCGGCGGCAAACAGAAATTCGATTTCATCGGCGCGGCAACATTATTTATCAGCTTATTGTGTCTGTTACTTGCCTTCACATGGGGCCAACAACGCGGCTTTACAGATGTCTTAATTTTGCTGCTCTTTCTTGGCGCAGCCTTGTTTCTTGGACTTTTCTTGTGGATTGAAGGACATACGGCCGAACCCATGGTCGATTTACAACTATTTCGCAACCGCATCTTCAGCATCAACCTGACAATGGGAGTACTGGTCTTCATCGCAATCGCTGGCACCACGCTTTTGCTACCTTTTTACCTCAACGACATGCGCGGCTTTCCCCCTCGGCAAGTCGGCCTGATGATGGCACTGCTCCCTATTTTTCTTGGTATCGTTGCCCCGCTGGCAGGATCACTCTCTGACAAATGGGGCACACGCCCCATTTCGATGATCGGGTTGGTTGTTGTGGTTGTCAGCTATTTGCTCATGAGTCAATTCAACGCCGATACCGATTTATTCAACTATGCGGTGGGGGTTGGCGCTTTGGGATTGGGTATGGGTATTTTCCAATCACCTAATAACAGTGGTGTGATGGGCGCAGCGCCCAGCGGCCGACTGGGGGTGGCCTCCGGTTTATTAGCCATCAGCCGCACATTAGGTCAAATCGTCGGCATTTCGCTCTTGGGTGCATTATGGGCAGGTCGTGTCAGCTATTTTCTGGGAACCACACCACCTGCTGGCGCTACCAGCGCCCCCATCCCGACCCAACTTGCCGCATTAAGCGATACGTTTTTCGTCATGGTATTGTTGATCGTAGTTGCCTTGGGGTTAAACGTGTGGGGCTTACTTCAAGAGCGACGATAAACTATTTCATGTGGCAATAAAAAGATATCATATTGGACACTGGCGTTTTTTATTTTACCAGAGGAAACGTGTCAGGTTTTATGATCTAATTGTTCACAATCCACTTGTAGTAGAAACTTGATAAATCTAAAATCAAACAATTTTGTTACTTCGTCATGAAAAAGGTGGTTGTGCGTGTTGGTATCTTCGCGAAGGATGTTGTAGGATCGTGCTGTGATACATCTCAATTTTTAATGGATTAAAATAATATGCAAAGTAAAAAATATGTATTAATTATTCTTTTTATCGGCATTTTAGGGCTGTTTTTGGCAGCCTGTACAGCCGCATCCACTCAAACAAATGGAAACACAACCACAACAGCTCCAACGGAAGCAGTTGCACAAGTACAGGCTACAGCTACGGCCGTTCCGGTCACAAACACCCCTGCACCCACAGAAACACCTGTGCCAACCGACACCCCCATTCCCCCTACAAAAGAACCCACCGCAACGGTTGAGCCGCCTACACCTGAAGCCACTCCTTTGCCAGATGGCTGGTATGACCTGTCCAACTTCCCCGACGATATGAATCCGCTCACAGGTGAAATCGTGGATGATCCCGCCGTATTGGATCGTCGACCCATCGCCCTCAAAATCTCCAACTATCCGCCGCTGGTACGGCCGCAGCACGGCCTCAACCGCGCCGACCTCGTCTTTGAACATTTGGCTGAAGGCGGTGCGACGCGCTTTACGGCCGTTTACTACAGCAAAGATGCTCACACCGTCGGCTCCATCCGCAGCGCACGCATCATCGACTTTGAAATTCCAGTCATGTACGACGCCGCCCTCGGCTATTCCGGCTCGGCAGGTGGCAACAAAGACCGCTTCGCTTTGGTCGATTGGTTTGATCGCATCGTCTCACCCGATTTCGGACACGGTGGCTATTATCGGGACTATCCTGAACAAGTAGAAGGTGAGGAAGAAATTGACTTTTGGCATACGATGTTCACCAACACGGAACGTATACGTGCCATTTTACAAGAGCGCGGTTTGGATGTAGCACCACAGTTACAAAACAGTATGGTTTTCAGCGAGAAACCAGCTGCAGGTGGTACGCCGGCCAAAGAGATCGAAATTCGTTACAGTGGAAATGATGCTTTCTGGTGGTATGATCAAAGCGATAGCCGTTATTATCGCTGGACAGATGGCGAACGCCATCTGGATGCTAACTACGACGAACAAGTTAACTTCAAAAACATTGTCGTCGTTGCTGCCGAACATGTCGAAAGTTGGATCATGGAAACCGAAGTCGGACAAGGCGCACATTCTATCGAAATTCAGATTTGGGGTGAAGGGCCTGTCTCAATTTTCCGTGACGGCCAACGTTTTGACGGGCATTGGGAACGCAAGGACCCCAAAGATATGCTCACATTTTACGACGAAGATGGCAATTCCATCCCCTTAGCACCCGGCAACACGTGGTTCCAAATGGTGCCTCTAGGCTTTGAAAAACTAATCGTCGATTAAAACTATTATGTAAACCAAAATAAAGTTTGCGGATTGCTGATATTCATTCTGCAGTCCGCATTCCTAATTCCGCACCTGAAAGGAGTGTCTCGTGAGCAGTTTTAAGTTTGAGGCATGGCCAACCGAATTTCAAACTATCACCCAACATTTCGGAGCCAATCCACAAAATTATGCCCAATTCGGCTTGCCTGGTCACGAAGGGCTAGACATCCGTGCACCTTCTGACAGCAAAGTGTTTGCCGTCGCGCCCGGTCGTGTCAAAATGGTTAACAATGATCCAACCAATCACAATTATGGCATCCATGTGCGCGTCTCCCATGATGATGGGTATGAGACGATTTATGCACATCTGGCCGAGGCACTCGTAGCTGAAGGGGATGAGGTGACAAGTGGCCAGCAAATCGGCACCGCCGACGACACGGGCAACAGTTTTGGCTCACATCTGCATTTGACGCTTAAAAATGATACGGCCGATGACGACAAATGGGGCAAGATCATCGACCCAACACCGTTTGTAAGACGCATCATGGGGTGGGAACGGCCGTCAGGCCCATTCACCGAAGGGTGGGTATACAACAAAGGCATCGTCAGCAATGATACCTTAGCGCAAGTCAGTCCAGGTGGCGTCAATCTGCGTGCAGAACCATCTGCCAAAGGTGAGCTTATCGATCTTGTTCCAGGTGGCACTGTGATAATCGTCACCGGCGACCCGCATATCAATTTCACACCCGTCAAAGTCCCAACCAGGGCACTCAAAAACCCACCCGCTCCTCCAGTCGAAAATCCGCAGCCAAAACCACCCCAAACAGCAGCTACCATCGATGGTTGGGGCTTTGCAGATTATTTAACTGTCATTGGCGATCAAGCGATTGTTGGGGAATATGGCATCAATCTACGCGCACAACCAGACCGCAACGCAACCAATATTGGTTTGGTAAACGGCCGTTCAACCATAACAGTACGCGGCGATCAGGTCAGAGAATATTTACCCGTGCAGGTACAACGCAGCGACATGCGCGAACCGCTTAATTTACCAGATTTACCGCCACCAGATGAAAAGCCAATTCACGACACAACCCCCGGGTGGGGCTTTTCGACGCAGTTAACAGTTGCAGGTGATACGGCCGTTATTGGCACATACGGCATCAATCTACGCGACAAACCAAACCGCATCGCCGCCAATATCGGCTTTGTGCCTGCGGGTACAGAAGTCATTGTGACTGGTCCAGCCGTGGGCGAATACACACCCATCCGGGTCGATGATGACATTTTGCAGCCACCCTTTGATCTTGCCAAAGCAACCGCCATGGGCACAGGCGGTGCTGCCAATATCTCCAAAAGTTTTCTTGCTCCCCTACCTAATCCTGACCCAACGCCTATAGCAGGGACTCATATCGGTCTGCACGCTTCAGCTGATCCCACAATCAGTGACGCTGAAATCGCTGCTTTTGCCACCTTCAGGCCAGGCATCATCAAGCTGCTTTCGTTCCACGATCCCGCAGCTATCCAAAAATTGGCTGCCGCACATCCAAATGCAAGCTGGATCGTGCGTGCCTTTCTCAATTTTGGTGGGCGCAGCATCAGTCCGCAACAATTTTTCGACTTCACAATCAATGACGTGCGCCGCACATTGGCTATTTTGCATGGTCGCAATCTGGTCGTTGAACTGCATAATGAACCCAACCTCGTGGCTGAAGGCTTAGGCGCTTCATGGGCAGATGGCAATGAATTTTCTCATTGGTGGTTGGAACTGCTGCGTCTATATCGCAATGCATTACCGGGCAAACGTTTTATCTATCCCGGATTATCTCCCGGCAGCGATGTGCGTAATCAAAAACATGATCACATCCGCTTTGTCGAAGCCAGCCGCAAGGCAGTTGAAGCCGCCGATGGGTTGGGTATTCATCTTTACTGGTCAAAAGTGTACAAAATGGAAAAAGCTTTGGATAGCTTAGATGATTACATCAGTCGTTTCCGCTTTAAAAATATTTGGGTGACTGAAGCCAGCAATAACAAAGGCGGCGTGCGTGCCTACACAAAGGCACAGCAATATCTTAAATTCTGGCATGAATTACAAGCGCGTCCAACCGTACAAGGGGTGATTTATTTCGTGGCATCTGCGTCAAATCCCACATATGCTGAAGAAGTTTTCTTGGGACGCAACATGGCAGAAGTGATTGGAAGGCGATGATTTTGTCACAGATTTACGCGAGTTTTCAATAATTTGTGGTAGGATTGCCGCTATCGTCACTGAATGAATAATTAAGGAAAAATCTTTTGAAATTAGTAACCTATCAATATAAATCTGAAATCACAATTGGGGCGGTCAATGACGAAGATCAGGTGGTGGCGTTAACGGCCGTTGCGCCCGACATGCTCACACTTATCCAAATGGGGCCAGCAGGTTTGTCACAAGCCCAAAAAATCATCGATCAAGCCGATCACACCGTGCCGCTTGCAGATGTAGGACTGTTAGCACCCATTCCCCAACCGCTGCGCAATATTATGTGTCTGGGCAAAAATTATGCTGAGCATGCCAAGGAATCGCATGCAGCATGGGGGGATAAACACGAACTGCCAGAATTCCCGATTATTTTTAACAAAGCAACCACTGCCATCAACAGTCCTTTTGGGGATATTCCTTATGACACGGCCGTTTCCAGCAAAATCGACTTCGAAGCTGAATTGGCAGTCATTATCGGCCGTCAAGGTAAAAATATCACGGCCAATGAAGCGCTAGATTATGTATTTGGATATACGGTCATGAATGACGTTTCAGCACGAGACCTACAACGTCGGCACAAACAATTTTTCAAAGGCAAAAGTCTGGATGGCTCTGCTCCCCTTGGCCCCTGGATAGTCACAGCCACTGCCATCCCCAATCCCCATAATTTACAAGTCACCTGCACAGTCAATGGCGTCCAAAAACAAAACGGCAACACCAATCAGATGATCTTTGACATCCCCGAAACCATTCGCCAGTTATCTCTGGGGATGACACTGCTGCCCGGTGACATCATCGCCACCGGCACTCCCAGCGGCGTTGGCTTTGCACGCACGCCACCTGAATTCCTCGTACCTGGCGATATTGTTGAATGCCATGTGGAGAAAATCGGCACGATTCGCAACAAAATTGGTTAAAGATGGCTACGACGAATTTAAGTATGGAAAGAAAATGAAATTTTGTTCCTTTCCCAATTCGTCGCAGCCTTTGTTATTTAATTCGTTTCAATGTCGGCAAATGCCGTCATACCCCAACGCAGCGGCAGTGCAGCAATGTCAGCCAGTTCAATCGAAACTTCATATGTCACATCGCCGCGTGTCACCTGCGAAACAGAAGCAATGTCGGTCACGATGCCTTCAATCACCTCACCAGGAAGTGCATCAATGCGAATTTCAACCGGCAGGCCATTTTTCACCGCTACCACATCCAATTCGGTCAAATCAGTCGTCTTTACCAGCCAACTTGAAAAATCACCAAATTGCATAATCGGCACACCCGGCGCAACCAGCTCACCAATCTCAAGGTTAATGTCACCAACTCGCCCGGCAAAAGGTGCAGTCAGCGTCATGCGATCCAGCGCTTTTTGTGCGGCTTCGAGATCAGCCATTGCTTTCACAATACCAGCATCTGCCTGGATCACGGCCGATTGTGCCTGGGTCACCTGCACCTGAGCTTGTTCGACGCCCAATTCAGCCTGTGCCACACCAACTTCGGCCTGACGAATTTGTTCATCACGCGCCCCGGCCAGGACCAAATCAAGCTGTGCCTGAGCCTGGTCACGCTGTGCAATCGCCAAACTCACACCCGAATTAGCCAGGAATTGCTCGGCTGGTGTCGCCCCAGCACGAGCCTCATCCAGCCCAGCTTGTGCCGCAGCCACATTGGCACGCGCAGCTTCTAACTGAAAGCGCGTATTTTCTTCAACAGGTCCATACAGCGGACAAAACTCGCCTCCATCAGGCGTTTCAAAACAAGCATCAAGGATATCTTGATATGCCTCTTCTAATGCTTGTGCTTCCGCTTGCGCGGCGGCAACGCGTGCTTCGGCCGCACTGACAGCTGCAGAACTCACATTAACGGCCGCATCCCGATTACCGGCAGCCTGTGTCACACCACCTTCGGCAGCAGCCAGGTTGCTTTCTGCGGCAGCGATCTCTTGTTCACGTGCGCCTGCTTTCACTAAAGCTAACTGCGCTTCGGCGGCCGTAACGCCTGCTTGAGCTCGGGCAATACCCGATTCGGCCACCGCTAAATTAGCTTCGGCGGCGGCTTTATTGGCTCCGGCGGCTTTCACGCCAGCCTCGGCCTGTGCGACTGCGTTTTCCAATGCGGTGGCTTCAAGCTTGATAAGTGGTTCTCCATCCTGAACATCTTGACCGGATTCCACCAGAATTTCGGCAACTGTGCCGCCAAGTGAGAACGAAAGATTGGCGGCTCGCAGTGGGACGACCTGTCCTTCTGCCGATACAACACCGACACCAGTGTTGACCGAGATTTCATTTACATCGACTGTAGGTGCTGTCGCAGCGGCCGTTTCCCCACTACCTGGCGCCGCTTCACCGGTTCCTTGATTTTGACAAGCTGCCAACGCCACGACAATTATAGAAAGAATAAATAAGCTGAATAGTTTGCTTTTCTTAAACATAGTTTCTTCGACCGCCTTAGCCTTGATCCACATCTACATCTACAAATACTGTCATGCCCCAACGGAGCGGTAATGCACTGGCTTCGTCCAGGACAATCGTCACCGTGTAGGTCACATCACCTCGCGTCAATGTTGAAGTTGTCGCAATGTCAGTCACTGTTCCGGTGACAATCTCGCCCGGAATCGCATCAATTGAAACCTCAACCGGATCGCCAACCTCTAAAGAAACAACATCCAATTCGGTCAAATCAGTGGTTTCAACTATCCAATCACTAAAATCACCAAACATGACAACTGGCACACCGGCAGCTACAACTTCACCAACTTCCGGAATGATGTCAGCCACAACACCAGCAAACGGAGCTGTCAAGGTCATATTATCCAACGCTTCTTGCGCCGTTGCGACGGCTTCAGATGCCTGTTCAACACCCGCTTCTGCCTGGGAAACGGCCGCTTCTGCCTGCACAATGGCCAAAACAGATTCAGCTAATGATGCCTCCGCCTGGGCAACCTGTGCTTCAACCACCGTAATTTGCTCTTCACGCGACCCAGCCAACAGCAAATCAAGTTGCGCCTGAGCCGCAGCACGTGACGCCTGGGCCGCAGCCACGCCGCCAAAGGCCGCAGCACGCTGGCCACCGGTTGCACCGGCAAGCACCTCATCCAAGCCCGCTTGTGCTGCATTAACGTTAGCCACAGCCGCATTGTAACGACGTTGTGCATTTGCAAGGGCATCTGCATCCGGACTGTCTTCACGGTTCAACACATCCAACGCTTCACGGGCAGGTAGCAAGGCAGCTTCAGCAGCGCGTATCTGAGCAGCGGCCGCTTGTTCAGCAGCGCTGCCTGCACCTTGTAGGGTTACAGATTGGGCGGCCGAGGCTTGGTTAATTGCCGCTTCGGCGAGTGCAATGGCGCTTTCTTGCAGTGCGATTTCAGCTGCGGTTGGTTCGGCCGTTACCAGAGCCAATTGCACATTTGCCGCATCTAAACCAACTTGTGCAGCGGTTTGTCCAGTCTGTGCCGCTTGTAAACCAGCTTGGGCGGCTTCCACATTCGCTTGTGCAGTTGTCAGACCAGCTTGGGCTTGAATCAGCGCAATTTCTTGGTCTGTGGCATCTAGTTTGAGAATGGGATCATCCGTAGAAACGGCCGTTCCAGCCGCTACCAATAATTCCTCAACCTCACCGCCTGTTACAAACGACAACATCGCCTGCCGCAGCGGCACAATTTGACCTTCAGCCGAAACAACACCCAGGCTGCTGCTTACAGATGTGGTATTCACAGCAGTCGTGGTACTCTCAGTCCCAGTCTGTCCAACTTCAGTTTGTATGGTTTCCTCTGCGGGTGGTGGCGCAAAGAATTGCTGATAGACAAAGTAGCCACCTACCAACAACAAAACCATAACAATTACACCTATTAAAACACGTTTCCAGTTCATCAAATTTCCTTAACAAATTATCTTTGCTCGTGGTTGGTATCCTAAGCGCCACCATTGACGCGGTCAGAGCTTGCGCTGCGTGCGCCGAAATGAAATCAACCTTGAGCCACAGCAGGTACTGTTTGTGAATTTCTACACAACTGTATATTTTACCAAATATAGTCGATTTGTCTTTGTTTTCATGCAAAACATTTTGGTGACCGACCGTCGGTCTGTTGTCAAATATTAACCTAATTTTATGCAGGGTCAAGCAGATTCTGACGAATTTAATCCAGAAGCTATCACCATTTAATATAAACTATTCATATGCAAGCACTTCACGAATTGTCAGACGTGCCGCATTACGCGCCGGTAGCATACTTGCCAAGACCGACAACCCCACTACCACAGCCAACCAGATAGCAAAACCCTGCCAAGTAATCTGCAATGGCATAATTGTGTCAATCATTGCCTGACTGATAATGCGTAACAAAACAAAGCTAATCGGGAATGAAAGCAAAACGGCAACCATCCAACTAATTAGACCAATCATCAAACCCTCGACAACAACAGATTTAATAATTTCGCCATCAACAGCACCAATCGCCCGCATCACACCAATCTCTCGTGTACGTTCAAGCACATTCATGCTCATCGTCCCAGTGAGACCAATACTGCCCACAAAGGCTGTTAATAAAGCCATTAACATCAAAAATATCACCAAAATATTCATCGCTTGCGATTGCTGCTGACGTCTTACCAATCCGGCCTCAACATCGCTGATTCGATATCCTAACCCACGAAATGTTTGATCCAGCGCCTGGCTTACTTCAACCTGACGATCGAGCGAGTCCGCATCAGCGACAACACGGTAGGTTGTGGCTTGCCCAATCGTATTGGTCATACGTGAAACCGTTTCATAATTTATATAACCAAGCGAATCGCCTAACATATCAGTAAAGCGAAAAATGCCCACCACCGGCCACTCTTCTTCACGTTGTCCTTGAAATTTGACGGGTATGGTGTCACCTGGCTGCAAATCAGGAAAATCATTCCAGATTGAGTCGGAAACAACCAGTGCTTTTTCATCTGCTGGGGTTAACCAGCGACCAGCCAACATATCTGCATCTACTTGCGTGGAACCTGCTGGAGGTGCAGATACTAACAAGTTTGACAAAGTTTCACCGTCCGCATCCAAAATTTCGCCCGTAATCCCTGACCACCCTTCAATATAATCGACGCCTGAGACTTCATACGCTGCCTGCTCAACACGCGAAATGCGATATGGTTGTTCAAAAGTCACAATCACATCAGCTAAAAAGTGCTGCCCCAGTGAATCCATAAACCCATTTAGGGATGCACGCACATTAAAAACGGCAATAAATATTGCGCCAGCAACGATCAGCGTAAACAAAGTGAGCGCCAAGCGTCCTTTGCGGCGGAAAGTGTTACGGATTGATAAGAGCAACGGCCGTGACAACCATTTAATCCACACACCCAAACGATTTAACAAACCCGTACCCGAACCTTGCTCACCAGGACTTTCATCACTAATCGCACGGCGCACGGTAGTTTTAGCGCCTTTATTCACTGGGAAATAACCCGCAGCCAACGGTACCCCAAAGGCAATAATAATTTGCATGATAATCGCCAACGGAATCACCCGAAAGCCCTGAATCTCGACACTCATGAAATTACCCATAAAGACAGCCAGACCATAACCAGCAAGCACACCCAACGGCACTGCAATCACTAGAGCAATCATCCCATAAGCCAGGATCAACGCGATATACATCATCGATATTTGGAAACTGCGGGCACCAACTAACTTCATGACACCAATTTGACGCCGGTGCTGACTTAGCAGCGCATTGAGTGTGTTAATAATCAAAGAGCTGCTCAACAACATAATCAATACGCCTAACGCACCCAGTACGCCAATCATCGCCAAGGCGGTCGAAGCCATGGGATGTTCGGTTGTTTTATTCTTATTTGTGCGGTAAACCGTGTGTCCTGTACGCTCAAGTTTATCTTCGACCAGAGCCGCCGCTGATTCAATAGCCGTCCAATCATCCCCATCTCCCTCAACCTGAACATACAAACGATTATAACTATCTTGTCCACCAATCCATTCAGCGGTATTGAGCGTTGTGTAACCACGTGGTGGTGCTGCAAAATCTCCAGCGGCATATTGGTCGCCTACTTCACCAACCACTTCCATCTTACGTTGTGTGCCATCAGATAACTGCACAAGGGCTTCATCGCCAGTATGCAACCCTGTGCTATTCATGATATCTTCGCGCACGATTAGTTCACGATCTTCTGGATAAATGGTGCCGCTAATCGAGGTTAACAGATTGATCTGTGAAGTCGTATAATCATCAGCAGCCATAATATCGAGCGGCTTCCAATTCTCACCATCCTGGCTAATACGCACGGGAATCATACGTCGACCTTCGGCAGCAGCCACACCCGGAATACGCTCAACTGACTGCACAAATGCATCATCAAAAGGGTCAGTGATGACTTCGATATTGGCCGGCTGTGCTGATGCATAGCTAACGGCAATATCTTCTGCAAAAATAGTATAGGTGCTGGCAATTGTGCCAACTGCAAAAACACCAACAGCAATTGAAGCAACAACCAGTATAGTGCGGCTGCGCCCTAACCATAAATCAGCCAACACTTTGCGCCAGCGTGGGCGTAAAATACTCACTTGATTTGCCTCCAATTGATTACAGAATGTAGAAGGCGGCATGCGGAATAAAAGTTGTTATTCGGCATAAGTTTTCTCCTCAAGCGTTTGTTTTTGATCACATGGATCACTTTGAGCACTATTTTCGGCTTTGCGCTCAGCAGCTACACGCGATAGAGCTGCTTCCATCTGCGGCGATTCATTCAGGATTTCATTAAAACTTTCTTTAGGTAACAATGAGACCTTCACTTCGGATGAGCCGGAGGCATGGATGCTGGCAATTGATTGTGTATTTTCTACCAACTCAACTTCGCCAAAATATTGGCCGGGACCAAGTCGTGCCACAATCATTTCTGGGCAATCGGGCTTGCAAATCACAACATCAACAGTACCTTCATCTACCATAAAAAAATGATCAACAGGTTCACCTTGTTTAATTATGGTCGCTCCAGGGGCAAATGTCTGTTTTTTTGCTCGATGCGAGGCAGCCAGCATTTGCGGATGATCCAATAATGGCAATGCGCGTGCTACAGTTTTATCAATGATTTCGCCATCAGAAATTATCACGGTTTGGTCTGTACGACTGGTGAGCGAAGGATCATGGGTCACAATGAGGATAGTTTTGCCTCGGGATGCCAATTCTTTGAACACACGAATCACAACATCGGCAGCACGTGTATCCAGGTTGCCAGTCGGCTCATCAGCCACGATGATAGGCGGGTCTGTCGCTAGAGAACGTGCAATGGCTGCACTTTGTTGTTGACCATTTGAGACCGAGGCCGGCAAATCATAGGCGTGGTCTTCCAAACCTACCATCCTAAGCAGTTCCATGGCACGTTCGGGACGTTCATTTTGCGCGTAAACGTTGCAATAATCCATGGGCAGCATGGTGTTTTCGAGCAAGCTCAGGGTTGGTAATAGTTGAAAGAATTGGAACACGATACCCACATTGCGACCACGCCAAAGCGCACGCTTGCTTTCTGACATGCGGTAAATATCCTCGCCACCCATTGTCACGATGCCAGATGTGGGATGGTCGATGCCAGTGAGCATATTGAGCAATGTCGATTTACCGCTGCCAGATTTACCTACGATAGAGACAAATTGGCCATAGTTAATATTCAAATCAATACCTTTCAACGCAGTAAAGGAGCCGGCGGCGTTAACATAGGTTTTGATAACTTTTTCCAGGCGGATGGCTGGTTTGGAGATATCATAATTGTTATCTGCATTGCGACCAGTGTATGTAGAAATAAACGGCCGTTCCGCCCCCATTAAGGCATCATTATCTAACACGTCAGTCGTTGAACTTATTTTTTCCGGCTCAACTTCTTCTTCCACATGATCATCAACCAACTTGCCATCAATAATGTGCACACGTCGTGAAAAACGGGTCGCCAGACCATGATCATGGGTAACCATGATGACCGTTTTACCTTGCTCGACCAGCCTGGCGAATATTTGGAAGATCGTTTCGGCCGTTATCGTATCCAGGTTACCCGTCGGTTCATCAGCCACAATGATAGGTGGATCATTGACAAGAGCACGCGCAATCGCAACCCGCTGTTTCTGGCCGCCAGAGATATGCGCAGGCAGTTTGTAAGCATGTTCGCTCAACTCAACAATGTCGAGCAATTCCAGAGCACGTTCTTTACTAATTCCATTCCGATAACTGCCGACAAAATCCTGCGGCAGCATAATATTATTAACCAGGTCTAGCATCGGCAATAATTCAAAAGATTGGTAGACAATGCCCATATTTTGACCACGCCAAGCTGCTAATTTATCTTCACTCAGTTTACCGATAGATATTGATTCATTGTTACCATTCAACTTTTCATTAAACGCCGGGTAATACAAGACCTCTCCAGAAGTGATCTCACTTACCCCAGACAACATGTTAAGCAATGTGGTTTTACCGGCACCTGACTTCCCAACAATGCCTAAAAATTCACCTTTATAAACATCCAGGGAGATTCCATTGAGGGCAGTGAAGCCACCAACTCCGGTATTATATATTTTGACGACATCTTGTAGTTGTAAAATCGTCTCTGCCATAGCGTAAAAATTCCTTGCTTTATCTGTAAACGGCCGTTACTCAACCAATAATTATAGATAAAAAAACCAAATTATGACCAACTCTGAGGATATAACTGGACTTAATTTAAAGAAGCAAACACAGTTAACAAATCATTTGCCAAATACGTACATTCATCTTGATTCATGCTCAAAACTTGAATATGATATTGTTGCACATGCTCAAACAATATCTTTGACCATTCATCATCATTGGTTTCATCTTGAACCAGTAAGCCAAAACAAAACCCACCCAGTAAACATAAATTTGCATGTGAAACCACACCATCAATCTGCAAAATTTTAGGGAGATAAGACAACATTAATTTCTGTCCTGCCCGCTTCCTCAAGCGCATAGCGATCACAGTCATAACTTCGACGCAATAACGAATATTTTCTGGCCCATCAGGTGGAATACGAGCCAACAGTTCTTCGGCAACTTCTTGGTTAGGCGCATCACCATTTTGCAACTTCTTTAACACAAATTGTTGCAGATTCTGCTTATCTAAAACCTGAGTCCCATATGCTTTTAACAATCGCTGCATTTGTGCCTCGTTAGGCTTCACTGGACAAAAAAGCCGTTCCGCTCTACCTGGCCCCGATTTCCCTTCTGGTAAATGGTATTCAGAAGTGACCATCCCTTTTTCTTCCAAAACACGCAGCATGTCGTAAGCCGTAAAAGGACTAACGCCCAGCCTATCTGCCAGCATGGAATAATGGATAGGGCCGCGTAATTCCTGAGTCATCTCAATCAGGTTCTCAATAAATTCTGTTTGTCTGCGTGTAAGTTTCATATAAAAATTTCAAAATTTACCAAATTTTCCAAAATATTATCTGTTAGCTATAATAATGTCAAAAAAAACAAGGCCCTCGTCACTTTTTGTTAATCTCCGATACGCTTAGGAATCCAACTGACGCATACTTCCCAATAATCCTATCAGCCACAAATTTAACTTGTTCGCAGACCCTAAAAATTCGTGACAGGCATCAGGATGTATGATACTATAGTAGGTGA